>DAOTYM010000061.1:0-8049 GCA_034434775.1 Anaerolineae bacterium
GGCGCGCGGACCGCGCCGTTGACCACCTTGCGGTACGTGAACGCCCCCCGGTAGAAGCCCGGTTCAGGTGGCTCAGGTGGCATGGGAGGGGCGTAGTCGGGCTGGGCTCTTGTGCCCCCCTGTACCCAAGGCCACGGGGGCACGATCACCTGCTGGCCTGGTTCGTACTGGAAAAGGTAGCCAGTCGGGTTGCCCTGGGCATCCAACGTGACCCGGAAGTAGATGCCGAACCCCTGGGTCGTGTTGGGCGCGCCGGTATTGTGCAGGATGGCCCGCACAGCGATGGTGTAATCGGTCCAGTCGTTCTGGCCGGTGAAGGCGCGGTGTTCGCCGCTGTTGCCGCCATCCGTGCGGCCAGCGCAGAGCCAGCCGTCGTCCAGGTACCAATACTGGCCCATCGTCTTCCACCAGCCGGGCGGGCAGGGCGCGGGCGGCGGATCGCAGGGCTGGTCAAAGTCATCCCAGAGGGACCCGCTCGGCGTCGGGGTGGGTGTGGGGCCTGGGGTAGGGGGCTGGTCCAGGGTGGGCGTGGGGGTGGGCACGGGCGTCTCTCCCGGAGGGGTGGGCGTGGGCTCCACCTCCACTGGTTCGCCTCCGATGGTCCGGTTGACCTGGCTGAAGACGTCGCTCACGCTGTGCCCCGTCATGGCCAGGGCGCCGAGGACCAGGGCGCTCAGGAGGCCCAGGATGATGGCGTATTCCACCAGGCCCTGGCCAGAGGGGTGAGCGTGAGGTCCCAGAGGGAGGATGTCGGAGCGTCTCCTCTGCACCATGGGGACACCTCCTGCACGTTCACTGTCCAGAGCAGGCCCGAAGCCCCTCGGCGGCCTCTGCTGAGGTGGGCTCCAGGCGCAGGGCTTCTTGAAACCAGGGGAGGGCTTCGGCGCAGCCCCGCTGTTTCAGGATGGCCTGGCCGAGGGGTGCCCGGGCGGACGAAGCCGGGTTCAGAGCCAGGGCCTGGCGCAGCCGGGTTTCGGCCTCGGCGTAAGACCCTTTCGCCAGGGCGATGCGCCCCAAGGTCTCCAGGGCCTGGGCTCCGAGGGCCACAGTCTGGGAGCGCTCCAGGGCCTGGCTGAGGAAGGCCTCGGCTGCGGGGAAAGCACCGCTCTCGTAGGCGGCGCGTCCGGCCAGGACGAGGAGTTCCAGGTCCTCAGGGCTGGCCTGCAGCGCGTCCTGGAGGGCGCGCAGGGCATCCTGAGGGCGGCCCGAGGCCAGGAAGGCGCGGCCCAAGCGGCGGCTGATCTCGGGGTTGGCCGGGTGGCGCAGGGCGGCGTCCTGAAGGACCTGGATGGCCCGGTCGGGTTTGCCCAGGGCCAGGTGGGCATCGGCCAGGCGCAGGGCCGCGGCCAGGTCGTCCGGGTGGCGTTCCAGCGCGGCCTGGAGGGCCTCCGCGGCCTGGTCCCACTGGCCTTGCTGGGCGTAGATCTGGCCCAGGTAACTGTGGGGAGCGGAGAGGCCAGGGGCCAGTCGCCGGGCCTGCTCCAGGTGCTCGCGGGCGGCGTCCAGGTCCCCGGCCAGGTAGGCGGCCTTGCCGGCCCCCAGGTGGGCTTCGGCACTCCCGGGGTTGCGCGCCAGGGCCTGCTCAAAGGCCTGGCGGGCCTCGGCGACCTGGCCCAGGTTGAGGAGGCTCGTCCCCAGGCGCAGCAGGGCGGCTTCGTGCCCCGGTTCCTCTTGGAGGGCGGCGCGGTAGGCTTCCGCCGCTTCCCGGTAGAGGCCGTTGGCGAAGAGGCGGTCGGCCCGGGCAAGGCGGCTCTCCCCCGCGGCCCGAGAGGCCCAGAAGAGCCAGATGGCGAAGCCCAGCGAGAGGAGGGCCAGGACGCCCATGACGATGTTGACCACCCGCTGGCGCGTGGAAGGGCGCGCGGCGGGGCGGGGGGCTTCCTGGACGGCCTCTGGCGCGGGCGGTGCCGCGGTCTCCAGGAGGACGAGGCGGGCCAGGCACTTGGGGCACACGGCGGCGTCGGCCGGGATCACCGCCCGACAGGCTGGACAGATCTTGGTCAGTTCGTGCTCCTCTCCCATAAGTCTTGATCCCCCGTTCTTGGCCTCCAGCAGGTGCGCCATCCCGCTTTTTAACAGAGCATGCTATAAAACCTTCTGCCCGTTGTCCATAGGAATTTGGTCCTCTTTGCCCGCGCCCTGCGCCCTCACACGAGAGCGAAGAACCCCGCTCCCAGGAGCGCCATCAGCGTCCCTTTGACCGTCTTACCCAGGAAGCAGACGAGGAGGAACTGCCAGAAGGGGATCTGCAGGGCCCCGGCGGCGATGCCCGCGATGTCAAAGACGGGGTTGGGCACGGCGGAGAGGACGAAGATCGGGATGAGGCCGTACCGCCGCGTCCAGCGGACCACCCGTTGGTAGAGGTCCCGGTCGGCGATGATGGCGCGGCCTGTGGCCCCGGCCAGGTAGCCGGTGGTCTCCCCCAGGGCTTCGCCCAGGCCGGCGATGGGGCCAAGGAGAAAGGGGTTCAGGAGCCCGCCCATGGCGAAGACCACAGCGATGCTGGGCGCGGGAACGATGACCGTGGCGCTCCCCAGGAGGCTGATGAGGAAGATGCCAGGGTAGCCGTAGCCGGCGAAGCGGCGCAGTTGCTCCCGGTTCAGGAGGATGGCCAGGGTGAGCGCGGTGATGCCCGCCAGGACCAGGAGCCGCGGGAGGACGGTGGACCAGGTGCCTTTCCGTGCCTGGCTTGGGGCTGGGGCAGAGGCGCTCTGGGGGGCCGTGTCGTCCATGGGTGTCACTCCGACGGGCCCGGGTGGGGAGTCCCCCTCGTGCGTTCGCCTGTGGCTCCCAACGGGACCTGCTCCAGGCGCCACAGGGCGGCCAGGGCCCCCAGGAGCACCACGCTGCCGAGGGCGTAGGCCTCCAGCAGGTTGGCCTGGGTCACGAAGATGGCCAGAACTCCCAGGGCGCACGAAACGAGGTAGCAGGTGAGGACCGCTTCCCGCGGCGTGTAGCCCAAAGCCACGAGGCGGTGGGAGAGGTGGTCGCGGCCCGAACTGGTGAGGGGGTTCAACCCCCGGCGCAGGCGGGAGATGACGACCAGGGTTGTGTCAAAGATGGGCAGCCCCAGCACCAGCACCGGGACCATCCAGGTCACGACCGGGGTGTTGGCGGGGAAGCGCAACTTGATGCCCACGGCAGCCAGGAGGAACCCCAGGAAGAGGCTGCCGGAGTCGCCCATGAAGATGCTGGCCGGGTTGAAGTTGTAGATGAGGAACCCCAGGCACGCGCCCAGGAGGGCTGCTGCCAGCATGCCCACCAGGTACTGGTCGTTCATGGCCGCCAGGAGGAGGAAGAAGGCCGAGGTCACGGCCGCCACGCCCCCTGAGAGGCCATCCATGTTGTCCAGGAGGTTCATGGCGTTGGTGATGCCCACCACCCAGAAGAGGGTGAGGGCGATGTTCAAGGCCGGGTGGGGGAAGATGGTCACCTGGACGCCGGTAGCAGCCAGGAGCCCCGCGGCCACCCCTTGCCCCGCCAGTTTGGTCCACGGGCTCAGGGGGCGTCGGTCGTCCCAGAGGCCGAGGAAGGAGACCAGGGTGGCTCCGAGGAGGATGCCCACTGCCTGGTGGACGTAGAACCGCTCGCCGAAGAGGATGAGCGCGGCCAGGGAAGCGGCGTAGATGGCCACGCCGCCGAGGAGAGGGGTGGCGACCTGGTGCACCTTGCGGGCGCTGGGCTGGTCCAGGATGCCCAGGCGGAGGGCCACCTGGCGCGCCACGGGCGTGCCCGCTGCGGCCAGGAAGAGGGCGGTTCCCACGATGAGCATGTACCGGATCATGGCGTCTCCCTACCTCTGGGGGAACTCGGCGAGTTCGTTCCGCAGCCGGGCAATGAGGTCGCCCAGGGCGGCCTGCTCCGCGGGCGCAGCCAGGGGCCGGGCGATCTCGGCTTCGGCCAGGGCCTCGGCCAGCCGCCCCTGCATGCGGTAGAGGATGGCCAGGTTGCGGTGGCTCAGGTAGCAATCGGGGGCCAGGGCCAGGGCCCTCTGGTTGGCCTCCAGAGCGGCTGCGTAGTCGCCCTTCTGGGCGTAGGCGGTGGAGAGGCCGTTCCAGGCCTGGGGCAGGTCCGCCTCTTGGGCCAGGGCCCGCTGGTACAGGGCGATGGCCTCGTCAAAAGCGCTGCGGTTGAGGGCGGCCTCAGCCTGGGCCAGGAGCCCTGCCAGGGCCTGCCAGTCGTGCTCCGGGTGCAGGGCAGCCTCCACCTCCAGGAGGAGGTCATCCATGGCCTGGCGCTCGGAATCCGGGGCCAGGGCGCGGGCAGCCCAGGCCTGGTTGAGGGCCTCCCGCGTCTGGCCCATCTGCAGGTAGAGGTACGTCAGGTTGCGGCGGCTGATGTAGTCGTTGGGCACGGCGGCGATGACTTTCAGGTTTTCGGCCAGGGCTTCGCTCAGGCGGCCCTGGCGGGCGTAGACGACGCCCAGCGCGCTCCGGGCCTGGACGTAGTCCGGGTTGAACTCCAGGGCTTTGGTGAGCATCTCCTCAGCGCGGGGGAGGTCGTTGCGCGCCAGGTACATCTGGCCGAGGCGCCAGTAGGTCATGTAGAACTGGCTGTCCAGGGCCAGGGATTCGTGGTAGCGTGCCTCTGCCTCTTCGGGCTGGCCCATCAGTTCGTAGGTCTCGCCCCACTCGTTGAAGAGTTGGGCGTTGTGGGGGCTGAGTTGAGTGGCCTGGCGGAAGTAGTCCAGGGCCTTCTCCAGGCGCTGCCGGCGGACGGTGGGGTCGGGGGTCCACTGGGCCCAGACCTGGTAGGTGCGGGCCAGGTTGGCGGTGTGGTCCGTGTTGAGGGGGTTCAGGTCCCGGGCCCGCTGGAGGGTCTTTTCGGCCTCGCGCACCAGGGCCTCGCGCTCCTCGGGATCGGTCAGCCCTTGCGCTTTCTGCAGTTGAGCCCGCCCCAGGAAGAGGTAGTAGTAGTCCTGGTCCGGGGCGAGGGCGACTGCCTTGCGGTACAGGGCGATGCTCGTATCCCACTGGCCGTAGGCCTCGGCGGCCTGCCCCTGCTTGTAGAAGACGTCTGCCCGCACCAGGCTGACGTTGACGGCGGCAATGGCTGCCACAGCGCCCGCGCCCAGGAGGAGCCCCACGCCCAGGGCCAGCATCCCGTTGCGGAGCCAGGGGCGCGCTGGCCGCGGGCTTTCCAGGTACAGGGCCGCGGCCAGGCCGATCCACAGGATGGCGAGGGCGAAGACGTAGCCGACGAAGTGGAACGAGAGGCGTTCCGGCCCCTGAGGCCCGCTGATGAGGGCCCAGCGCATGCGGGAGGCGTGCCACAGGCCGTATCCCAGCCACACGGCGAGGGTGATCAGGGCGTAGGCGACGGCAGAGCCGGCAAGGGAGGCGGCGTCCGCCGTCCCGTGGCGGTTCCCGGCGGCCAGGGTGACCAGCCCGCCCACGAGCCAGGTCAACAGGAAGAGCCACAGGACGCCGTAGAGGGGCTGGTATTCGCCAGAACCGACCATCTTGGCGGCGATGGAGTTCCAGAAGATGGACACCGTGGTCTCCAGCCGGCCCAAGTTGGCCGTGTAGTCGTAGACCAAGGTGGCCAGGATGACGGAAGAGATGAGGGCGTAGGGCAGGATGGCGAAGAACCCGCCTACGGGAGGAGGGGCGGCAGGGAGGGGGCGCTCCACTTTGGCCCGGCGACGCCGGCGCCGGCTGGTTTGCGGGCGGGGGGCCTCGGTGGCCGGAGGGGCCTGGTGGAACTGTGCCCCTACCTTCTGGGCCCCCACGATGCCCAAGACGCCAGTCAGGGCCCAGAAGTAGGTGCGGGTGGCGGCGATGGCGATGCCGAAGTGGATTTCCACGAAGTGCGCCACCAGGGCCGAGAGGAGCGCCAAGATCAGGAGGGTGTCTTGTCGGGTCTCCTCGGCGCCATGGCGGGCGGGTGTGAGGGTGACGATGGTCAGGTAGGCGATGACGCCGAGGATGAATCCGGCTGGGATGCCCACCCCGGCGAAGCGGAAGGAGCCATCCAAAAGGCGCGGCAGGAGGACGCCGGCAGCGGCACCGCCGGCGGAGAGGCCCAGGAAGAGGTCGCGGTCTCGCCTCCCCTGGAGCATGCCCAGCCAGCGCAGGCTGAAGTAGAAGATGCTGCCGAAGAGGAAGAAGTAGGCCAGGAAGCCGAGGACGCCCGTGGTGACCAGGGCGTCAAAGGTCTCGTTGTGGGAGCGGTCGGGCGAGGCATTGCGGGCCTCGTAGTGGGCCAGGTCTGGTGGGTAGACCGCGTTGTAGGCCACGTACATGGACTCGGGCCCGTACCCCACGAGGGCACGGGCGGGGTTCCGCCGGAGGAGGTCCACGACGCCCTCCCAGATGAGGACGCGCACCTTGCCCGTGCCGGATTCCACCTCAAAGACCTGCCCCATGCGGCCGATGTAGGGCAGTTGCCGCAGGGGGCTCAGGGGCGACTGGGGCAGGTTGAAGACGACCAGGAGGGCCGCCACGAGGAGGGTCTGGAGGACCCAGGAAAGCCACAGCCAGCGCCAGCCTTTCTTCAGGGCAGCCAACGCGGCGTAGACCGGCAGCGAGCCGAGGACGAGGCTCCCCACGGCTGTGCCCGCGGCTTTGAGGACTTCGGAAGGGCGCAGGGGGGCGCGGTCGGGCGACTGGCGGCGGAGGGCGATGAGGCCCACTAGGACGAAGACGTACAGCCCGGCGGCCCAGCCCAGCCAGGGGCCCCGGCTCTGGGTGTAGACGATGGCCACGGCCTGCACCACAAGGGCGAAGATGTAAACGCCGGTGAGGACAGCATCGGCGATGCTCCCCTCGCGCTCTGCCATCAGGAGGCGGAAGGAGTGCAGGAGCCGCTCCAGGGTGATGAAAAAGGCCATGATGAGGTGGGCGGCTAGGAAGATGGGGTTCCCAGCGTTGGCTGCAACCCGGGTGACCACGTCGCCGCCCCAGGGGAGGGGGTCCAGCCCGCTGTGCTGGATCCAGCCGTAGATGGCGATGGGGATGCTGGTGAGGACGACCGTGTTCAGCAGGCGCTCCAGTTGTTCCCGGCGGCGCAGCGCCCCCAGGATGGAGAAGAAGACGACCACGTAGGCCAGGAAGGAGAAGGTCCCCTGGAGGCGCTGGTACGAGCCCCAGAAACTGACGCGGGGCACGATGGACAGGGCAGTGCTGAGGAGCATGGCCCCGATGTAGAGCAGGGCAGGCAGGACGAAGGGGGTCTGGCGGACCCAGGGAAGGAGGCCCCTGGGGTGGTTCGGGTCCTGGGGGGCGGAGCCAGCCTCGTTGACGGCCTTGACGACCCAGACGACGGCCATGAGGAGCGCGAGGGAGCGCAGGAGGGCCAGTTTGTCCGGCTCAAAGACGCGGCTGGAATGGACGTTGAAAAAGAGAGGGACGACGATGAGGGCCAGGAGCCACCCGCCCTCAAGGATGTGGTCGCACCAGGCGCTGAGTTTGTTGGCCATGCCCCCGCTCTCTGGCTCCTCTCCCGGGCGGCCGCGGGCTTCGGCGGCCAGCAGGTCTTGGATAGCAGGAGATATCTTACCGCATGGGCATAGAAAAATCAAATCGCCTGGAGCGGGGTCCTTGGGGGCCCGGCGCGTCTTGGCGGTTCCTGATCCCCTCTGTGGGGGTGCCCGGTCAGGAGCAGCAGCGGGCCTGGGACGATCCTGGAGGGGGGCTCCCGCAGCATGAGGACCTGGGGGCTGCACTGAGCATCTCCAGGGCTGCCGAGAGGCCTGCCTTCACGATCAGGTCTGCGGGGATGGCCTCATAGGTCTGGCCTTCCACTTCCACGGTCCTGCAGTCTGCAGGGCCGCAGACATCGCAACAGGGGCTGTGGCCTACCGTCCCGCCGAGCCACCTTTCCAGTGGTCGGCCGTTCAACCAGATCTGGTTGGAGCGCAAGGGGTCTTGGGCGAACTGGGCGGCGGAGAGAGCCTCCTTTTCCAGGAGCACCTCAATCCCCAGAGGACCCAGGGCTTGCCTCAAGGTGGACACAGCCTGTTCCAGTTCTTCTTCCGTGGAGCGGCACCTTGGGCAGGTCTGGCCATCTTCTACAAGCCGCTGCCATCGGATGTGCAGAATGTCCATG
>DAOTYM010000062.1:0-5235 GCA_034434775.1 Anaerolineae bacterium
CACGCGGAGAGGGGAAAGGGGAGATGAGGAGAGGTCGGGGCGATGGATGCGTCGCCCCTATGCTCCGTGGGCCACTACGAACTTCGTGCGGCACGCCGGTGCCGCCGGGCTCCCTAAGCCTCGCCCACGGCGTGGGTGCGGACACGGTGCAGGGGCACGAAGCCCCGCGCTGCCAGGTGCTCCGGCGGCATGGAGGCCTCGTCCGGCTTGTCCGTCAGGCCGAAGAGGAGCGCGCCGGAGGCCCTGCACTCCTCGGCTGCCTCCCGGATCTCCTGCGTGACGACGATCTCCCGGCGCAGGAGGTCCTCCGCGCTGGTCGGCTCCGCTATGTGCCCCATGCGGGCGACCGTCTCCAGGTACTCGTTGCGGCGGAAGGCTTTGAAGGGCGTGGGGTCGCCCTGGCGGACGCGCGCCCACACCTGCCGGTGGACCTCCAGCACGCCGTCCTCCGGCCTGCCCTGCAGGAGGGCATCCATCTGGGCGATGAACTGGGCGAAGGTCGTCAGGCGGCCTGCAGCCACGTCGTCCAGCAGGGAGCGGAGGTCGTAGAGGCCAGCGCTGACCATCAGGCAGATGTAGGCCAGGTAGTCCTGGTTGTCGGCGGTGAAGGGGTGGTACCGGGGCTGGTTCAGCGTGTCGTAGGCCTCCTGAAAGGCTTCCGGCTGGAAGGCATCCCCCAATGCCCCCTCCACCGTTTTCCAGATGGCCGCCACGCGGGCCTGGTCAATGGCCTTGTCGTTGCGGCCCCGGGCACCGATGGCCGTCTTATCCATGTCCACGATCAGGGCGGTGGCCTCGTCCAGGGGGAAGTCCTGAGCGGCGAGGAAGGCGAGGACGTCCTCCACGGCGCGCCAGCGGTTGGCGACGAAGAGGTCCCCCTCCCGCTCCAGACGCGCCGGGGCCTTCAGGTCCTCGCTGGCGATGAAGGCCCAGCCGGGGACCTCCATCACCGCCTTCAGGTTGCGGAAGGCAGTGCTATCCAGAAGCCGCGTGTCCCCCAGGTAGAGGATGCGCTTCAGCCGCACCCCGGGGTGGACCAAGGCCTGTGCGGCCTCCAGGATGTGGGCGATCACGCGTGCGTAGTCCAGGTCGGCCTTGCGGGGCGCGGGCCCGGGGGGCAGGTCCAGGGCCCTGGCCACCTCGGCGAAGCGGGGCAGGCGGGGGTCCACAGGCTCCAGGTTGCGGTAGACGACGAAGTCCCCCAGGAAGTCGGCCAGCGCGGCCGTGCCGAAGAGCCTCATGCTGCACCTCCCCGGATGCCCTCCAGGTATCCCTGGGCGTACAGGAGTTCCGCCGTGAGGAGCGCGCCCCCTGCCGCCCCCCGCACGGTGTTGTGGCCCAGGAGGACCAGGCGGTAGTCCAGGACGGGGCACGGGCGGACCCGGCCCACCGTGGTGCTCATGCCTGCGCCGGCGTCGCGGTCCAGCCGCGGTTGGGGCCGGTCCGGCTCGGGCCGGACCAGGATGGCCTGGGCTGGGGCGCTGGGCAGGCCCAGGTCCTGGGGGAGCCCCCGGAAGCCCTCCAGCACAGCCACCACCTCGTCCAAGGACGCCTTCTGCCCCAGTTCCACCGAGACGCACTCCGTGTGGCCATCCAGGACGGGCACGCGGGTGCACTGGGCGCTGATGGGCAGGTCCGCTTCCTCAATGCCCCCGTCAGCCAGGCGCCCCAGGATCTTGCGGGGTTCCCACTCCACCTTCTCTTCCTCCCCGGGGATGTAGGGGATGATGTTGTCCACCACGTCCAGGGAAGGGACGCCTGGGTACCCCGCCCCGGACAGGGCCTGCAGGGTGACGACGACCACGCGCCGCAGCCCGAAGGCATCCCACAGGGGCTTGAGGACGGTGACGAGGTGGGTGCTGGAGCAGTTCGGCTTGGCGACGAGGAAGCCCGGCCAGCCCCGGCGGGCCTGCTGGATGCGGAGGAGGCCCAGGTGCTCCGGGTTGACCTCCGGCACCAGGATGGGCACGTCAGGGTCGGTGCGGTGGGCAGAGGCAGTGGAGCAGACGGCATAGCCCGCGGCGGCGAAGGCCTCTTCCAGCGGGCCGGCGGCGCCCCCAGGCAGGGCGGAGAAGACCAGTTGGCAATCCAGGCCAGGCTGGGCCTCCTGGACCCTCATCTCCCGCGCCCAGGCGGGCATGTCGCCCGGCAGGAGCCAGCGGCAGGCTTCGCCGTAGGGCCGCCCGGCCGAGCGCTCGGACCCGGCCAAGGCGGTGACCCGGAACCAGGGGTGTCCATCCAGCAGTTGGACCAAGCGCTGGCCCACCGCGCCGGTGGCCCCCAGGATGCCGACCTTGACGGGAGGTGCTGAGTGGCTCATGGGTTGCCTCCTTGCGGTTGTGGTGCGCCCAGGCCAAGGGCGCGGTGGATGTAGCGGGTGGCTCGCTCTGCATCCTCGCCCCGGACCACCATGGAGATGCCCGCCATAGAGGTCCCCAGGGTGATGGCCGTGACCTGGATGCCGTTGGACCCCAGCGCGCCGAAAACCTGCGCCGCGATGAGGGGGGAGCGGGTCACTCCCGGCCCCACGACGGCGATGATGGCCACGTTGTCCAGGCTCCAGATGCGGTCAATGTTGCGGTGGGCCAGTTCCCGGGCGAACTCCCGCTCCAGGGCGTGGACGACGGTCGGCGCGTCCTTGGTGGGGATGGCGAAGCAGATGCTCTGCTCCGAGGACGACTGGGAGATCATCACCACGCTGACGCCCTCCCGGGCTGTCGCAGCGAAGGTCCTGGCGGCGATGCCCGGCACACCCAGCATGCCCCGGCCCTCCACGCTGATGAGGCTGAGGCCCTTGATGGTGGTGATGGCCCGCACTTCACCCCCATCCCCCTGGGCTTCCCGCACGATGCGGGAGCCCGGCGCCGTGGGGTTGAAGGTATTCAGCACCCGCACGGGGATGTCCCGTTCCACCGTGGGGAGGATGGTCTTGGGATGCAGTACCTTGGCCCCGAAGTAGCACAGTTCCGCCGCCTCGGTGTAGGAAAGTTCCCTCAGGGGGCGCGCGTCGGGCACGATGCGGGGGTCGGCGGTGAGGATGCCGTCCACGTCGGTCCAGATCTGCACCTCGTCGGCATCCAGGCAGGCCCCCAGGATGCCCGCGGTGTAGTCGCTGCCGCCGCGGCCCAGGGTGGTGACGCGGCCGTCGGGCGTGGCCCCGATGAAGCCGGTCACCACGGGCACGACTCCCTCCCGCACCAGGGGGAGCAGGCGCTCCCGCGCCCGCGCCTCCGTCTCCGCCATGAAGGGGTTGGCGGAGCGGAAGTTGTCGTCGGTGACGATGACTTCCGTGGCTTCCACTGCTTCGGCTGGGCACCCCCTGGACCGCAGCACGGCGGCGAGCAGGGGGGCGGAAAGGCGCTCGCCCAGGGAACCCACCAGGTCCAGCATCTGGGGGTCCAGTTTGGCTGCGGCCTGGACCTCTTCAAACCACCCTCCGGCCTGGGCGAGGAGGCCTTGAAGGCGCGTTGCCGTCCCTTGCCGCAGCGGGCCTTCGGGCACCAGACGGTGCAGGACCTCCATGTGCTTCTCCCGCAAGGCCTGGAGGGTTCTGGTCCAGGCGTCCTCATCTCCCCGGGCGGCGGCGCGCGCCGCATCTAGGAGGGCGTCGGTCACGCCGCTCATGGCCGAGACCACCACGACCACCTGGCCGTGCGCCTCCCGCGCCCGGAGGACGATGTCGGCCACCTGCTCAAAACACCGGGCATCCCCTACAGACGTGCCTCCAAACTTCAGAACCCACATGTTCTCTCCCCATCTATCCTGCGATGTTGGTTTGCGACCGTGAGGAACAGCCGTTGCAGTTCCAAGGCCTGGGGGGAACGCCCCTCCCTCGCTTGCCAGCGCCCTCTGGAACCGAGGCAACGCTCTCTAGGCGATCCGGAGCCGGCCCTCCTCCAGTTCCCGCGCCAGGGCGTCCTGCACTGCCCGCGTGTCGGCCGGGAGTTCCAGGGGCGGGTTGCGGTGGCGAGCCACCACCTCCTGGAGCGCGTCCTCGTGGTAGCCGACCTTGAAGTCGGTGAACTTGAGGCCGTGCGCCGTGGAGATGACGATGACCCGGTCCTTCTTTTTGATGACCCCCCTGGCCACCAACTTGAAGAGCACAGCCAGGGCCACGCCCGTGTGCGGGCAACAGTACATCCCCGTGAGGTCGGCCCGGGCTGCGGCGTTGGCCAGTTCGTCCTCGGTGGCCTGCTCCACGATGCCGTCAAACTCCCGCAGCGCCTTCACGGCCCGTTCGTAACTGACCGGGTCACCGATCTGAATGGCGCTGGCCAGGGTCTTCTGAGCCTTGACCGGGCGGTATTCCCGGAAGCCGGTCAGGTAACTGCGGTAGAGGGGGTTGGCTTTGGCAGCCTGCGCGCAGGCGATGCGGGGCAACTTGCTGATGAGGCCCAGTTCCTTCATCATGGTGAACCCCTTCGCCAGCGCGCTCACGTTGCCCAAGTTCCCCACGGGGATGACGATCCAGTCCGGCACCTCCCAGTCAAACTGCTGGACGATCTCAATGGCGACCGTCTTCTGCCCCTCCATGCGCAGGGGGTTCATGGAGTTGGCCAGGTAGATGGTCTTGTCGGCGGTGACCTCTTGGACCACCCGCATGCAGCCGTCAAAGTCGGTGTCCAGGGAGACGACCAGGGCGCCGTTGGCGATGGGCTGGACCAACTGGGCCGTGGACACTCTCCCTCGGGGCAGGAAGACGATGCAGGGGATCCCCGTGGCCGCGGCATAGGCGGCCAGGGCGGCAGAGGTGTCGCCTGTGGAGGCACAGGCCACCGCCCGGATGGGCTGGCCATCGGCGATCATCTGGCGCACGGCGGAGATGAGGACCGTCATCCCCAGGTCCTTGAAGGACCCGGTGTGGCTGTTGCCGCAGAGTTTGACCCACAGGTCTTCCACCCCGATCTCGCGGCCCAGCCGCTCGGCCCAGAAGCAGTTGGTGTGCCCCTCGTACATGGAGACGACGTTCCGGTTCTCCACGAGGGGGTGGACCCACTCCTTCTTGCCCCAGACGCCGCTGCCGTAGGGCCACTCGTTGGTGCGGACGCGCTCGTCAAAGAGGCGCATCCAACTGACCGGGCTGCGGCGGCGCAGGGCCTCCAGGTCGTGCTCCACGTCCAAGAGGCCCCCGCACTTGGGGCAGCGGTAGATGATCTCCGAGAGGGGATACTGACCCCAGCACCCGCGCACGCACTGGAACCAGGCCCGGTACGGCACGCTCTCTGCTCCGCCGGG
>DAOTYM010000063.1:0-4413 GCA_034434775.1 Anaerolineae bacterium
GGCGGCCGGCGTCCTGGGCCTGGTGGGGCCGATGCGCATGCCCTACGCCCGGGCCATCTCTGCGGTGCAGTACGTCAGCACCCTCCTGAGCGACCTCCTGCGGGAGTTCTACTTGGGTTGATAGGACCTTCTGCGGAGACCGCTGGAACACGGAGGAAGAACCATGGCAGAGGCACGGACAGAGCAAGAGTTCACGCCTGAACAAGGGCAGGGCGAGGGTTCCGAGCGGCCTGCGGAGACCCCGACGGAGGCTCCAGCGGTGGCGCCAGAGGCGGCGGTGCGCGAGGGGGAGGCCGAGGACCTCGCGCACCTGCGGGCGGCTCTGGAGGAGGCCCAGAAGCGGGCAGACGAGTATCTGGACCAGTGGCGCCGCTCTGTGGCCGAGTTTTCCAACTACCGCAAGCGGGTGGAGAGGGAGCGGCAAGAGTTTGCCCAACAGGCCAACGCCCGGCTCATCGGCCGGCTCTTGGTGCTCCTGGACGACTTTGAGCGGGCCTTCGCGACGTTGCCGCCCGGCCTCATGAACTTCACCTGGATTGAGGGCCTGCACCTCATCTACCGCAAACTCCAGGTCATCCTGGAGGGCGAGGGGCTGGAGGCCATGGAGACGGTGGGGAAGCCCTTTGACCCCCTGGAGCACGAAGCGGTGGCCTACGAAGAGGTGGGAGGGGCCGAGGAAGGGCAGGTCATCGGTGAGGTGCAGAAGGGGTACCGGCTGCACGGGCGCGTCCTGCGGCCGGCCCTGGTGCGGGTGGCCCGGGCGCCGGCGCGGGAACCCATCGTCGCCCAGGCCCCGGCGGAGCCCGCGTTTTCCCCTGCCACTTCGGAAGAGAGCACCAGCGCCCAAGAGCCTGTTTCCTCTCCGAAGGAACCCCCATCCGCGGACCAGAAGCCCCCTGCAGAAGGACAGGAATCCGCGGGCGCGTGACCGGCAGCACAACGTCAATCTGCTCGCAGGGTAGGGGCGCACGGCTGTGCGCCCCTACCGGCGGCACGAACGCAGCAGGGGCGACCTGCTGGTCACTCCTACTCCAGGTCTCCCAGGGCCAGCGCCAGGGCCATGTAGCCGGCCACGGCCTCCGCCAGTTGGTCGGTGGAGATGCGTTCCTCCACGGTGTGGACCACTGTCTCGTCGCCCGGACCGAAGCCGATGCAGACGGTGCCGGCGCGGCTCAGGTGGCCCCCGTCGGTGGTGAACCGCCAGAAACGCGGGGGCATGGGGCGCTCCAGGACGCCCTCCAAGGCGCGGCGGGCGGCCTGCACCAAGGGATGGTCCTCCCGGGTCACCATGAGGTAACTGATGAGGGCCCGGGTCTCAGCGAAGCCGGTATAGGTGGTGAGCGTCTCCTCTGGGATGTGGACGTCCCCCTGGCAGCCGTCCACCAGGGATGCCGCGAGGAGGGGCCTCAGTTTGCCCAGGATGGCCTCTTCATCCTCCCCGGGCACGAACCGCCAGTCCAGATGCACCACGACCTCGCCTGGCACGACGTTGAAACTGGTCTGGTCCGTCAGGTAGAGGGTGGGGGTGACCGAAGAAGGCCCCAGGTCGGGGTCGCGGGCCATGGGCAGGTCCCGCAGGCCCGTGATGAAGCGGGCCGCGCTGTAGTGGGGGTTGATCCCCCTTTCGGGCATGCTGGCATGGACGGAACGGCCGCGGAAGCGGGCCACCACCGCGGCCCGCCCCCGGTGGCCGCGGACCAGTTGGTTGCCGGACGGCTCGCCGATGACCGCGTAGTCGCAGGGGAGGGTCCGGGTGAGGTAGCGGGTGCCGAGGCCCCCCTGTTCCTCGTTGACCACGCACGTGACATAACAATCGGCGCGGTGGGGAATGCCGGCCGCCTTGAGGGCGGCCAGGGCGACGATCTGCGCGGCCATGGGGCCCTTGATGTCGCTGGTGCCGCGCCCCCAGATGAACCCTTCGTGGAGCCTCGCTTCGTGGGGCGGGAAAGGCCAGTCTGCCGGGTTGCCTGGGTCCACGTGGTCCAGGTGGGTGTTGAACTGCACCCTGGGGCCGCCGCCTGTGCCAGCCATGAAGCCGATGACGTTGCCGGCCTCGTCCCTGAAGACGCAGTCGTAGCCCAGGCGTTCCATTTCGGCCTGGACCAACCTGGCCAGGTCCCCCTCGCGGGAGGGGAGGCTGGGGATGCGCACCAGGCGCTGGCACAGGTCCACGACCTGGCCGCGGTGGGCCTCAGCGAGGGAACGAAGTTGTCCGTAGGACACGTTGCTCCTCCTCGCGTTGAAGGCGCGGCGTGGGCACGAGTTCCACACCGCGCCTCGGGTCTGGGAAGGCTTCAGCGGGAGCAGGCAGCGTTCACCACGTCCTGCAGCCTCTTCAGGCGCTCCCTGCGCTCCCGCACGAACCGCTCAATCCCCCGGAGGATCCAGTCGGGGGTCAGGTGGGCTTCGGCCAGCAGTTCCTCCACCGTGCCGCCGGTCCGCCAGCGGTTGTCCCAGTCGGAACTGAGGGAGTACTCCTCGGCTACCTTGTTGTGCAGCCAGTCGTGCATGAGGCGCAGGGCGCGGTTGGTGATGCACATGGAGTCCACCCAGTCCACGTCGGACAGCACCCGCTCCCGGTACTCCCGTGGCTGGAGCCGGAACAGTTCTGGGCTGATGGCGGCGACGATCTTGACGTTCAGGCCCTCCCGGTCCAGGTCGGGCAGGACCTTGAGGAGGTTGGCGGTGCTGCTGGTCCCCTGGACGATGACCGTGCCCATCGGGGGGCGGTCGGGCCGGTAATCCCGGATGATGTAGGCGCCGCGCGCCGCTTCAAAGTGCGAGGGGACGCCCAGGGCGGCGCGGTCGGGGATCTCAATGGGCGGCCGGGTGAGGTGCAGGGCGACGATGGGCACGTTGAGGCGCAGGGCCGCGCCCAGGACCACCGGGACCTCGTTGTATTCCCATGGGTGCAGGTCTATCACCTGGCCCTGGGGGAAGAGTTGGGTCACCCCGGGCGAGAAGATGCCGAAGTGGGTGCGGGAGTCTTCGGCCGTTTCGGGCCCGGAGTGGCCCGCCACCCAGAGGATCTTGCCCAGTTTCAACTGGCAGTCCTGCGCCATCTGGCTGTAGAGGCGCATGAGGCCGTACTTCAGGTAGACGAAGGCCCCGTAGGTGGAACAGGCTCCCCAGAAGCCCTGGAACTCCTCAAAGGGGTTCTCGCTGAAGTTCACGGAGGCGATGCCGGCCATGATGCCGGCGTTGGCGAACTCGGTGATCTCCTGGGGCAGGAGCACGCCCTCCGGGTTGTGCTCCCGGTCGTACCAGCCCCAGCCAGGGAAGTCGCCCCAGCCCTCGGCGAAACCGATGATGTTGGTGGATTCCGCGAGGTCTGCCGAGCAGGCGAGGAAGATGGGGCGGCCGTACTCCTCGGCGCCGAAGGTGTTGACCCAGGCCCCGAAACGGCGCAGGGCGACGCGGTTGGCTTCCTTGGTGCCTGGCGGCACGTAGAGGTCGGCGGGGTAGTTGCGGTAGTCGTACAGCCGCTCGTCCAGGAGGGGGTTGCGGGAGGTATCCAGCCGGAAGGTAGGAAGGTGCTCTGGCACGGCCTCGGCCAGTTCCAAGAGGCGGTCGGCCAGGTAGTCCACCAGTTCCCGGTCCCGGTGCAGGACGTCTATGACGGCCTTCAGGTTGGCTCGGAACTGGGCCTGGAGCGCCTCCGGGTCCTTGGGGGCCGGCTGGCCGAACCCCTCAAACTGGACGCCGTACCGTTCGGCGAAGGGGCGCTTGGTCTCCCAGAAGAGGTCGGAGTTGATCTTGTGGGGCGAGCCGTGGGACTTGTTGTCGTACTTGAGGTAGCCGCGTCCTTTGCGGGTGCGCAGGTAAGCCACGCTGGGGACGCGCTCCGGGTTGGGGCCTTCCACCATGGCCAGGATGGCCCGCGTCACGGAGCCCCATTCGTTGCCGTCGGGGGCGGCGAAGACCCGCCAGCCGTAGGGCCGGAACCAGTCCTCTGGGGTGCCGTGGATGACCCGGCTCACGGGATGGTCGTCAATGCCGAAGTCGTTCCAGTCCACCACGTAGTAAAGGTTGTCCAGCCCCAGGCCCCAGGCGGAGTTCTTGGTCTCGTGGCTGGCGCCGGCGCTGAGGCCGGCCTCGCCCTCAAAGGCGAAGACGCGCACCTGGCCTGCGCCGGCCCGCTTCAGGGCCAGGGCCTGGCCGGCGGCGGCCGGCGAGCCATGCCCGGAGGGGCCGGTGTTGAACTTGAGGAAGAGGGTCTTCCCCTCCATCTCGGCGTGGCCGGAGAGGCCCTTGTTCCGGCGGAAGGTGAGGAGGTCCTCCCAGAAGAGGGCCCGCTCTTCCGGCTTGGGGATCTGGTAGCGGGGGTCGCCGGTCTCCTGGTACTTGATGCGCAGGGCTTCGTTGAAGACGGCCAGGGTGCAGTAGATGAGGGGCACGGTGTGGCCGCCCACC
>DAOTYM010000064.1:0-3653 GCA_034434775.1 Anaerolineae bacterium
CTGGGAGGGCGCGCTGCAGGACCTCCGGAGCGCCTACCAGGCCCTGCGGCGGCTGGGCATCCCCAAGGAAGACGCCCGCTACCTCCTCCCCAACGCGACGGCAACCCGCCTCGTGGTCACCATGAACTTCCGCGAACTGAGGCACGTTTTCCGCCTGCGCATCAGCCCCCAGGCCCAGTGGGAGATCCGGGCCGTGGCCGCGCGGATGCTCCGCCTGGCCCACCAAGTGGCCCCGGACGTCTTCGGTGACCTCTGGGAGGAACTGACCACCGCTCACCCCGAGTGGTTTGAGGGGTAGGAGTCCATCCCCCCGAGGACCACGCTTCCCCCCTCACTGGCTATCCCGTTGGGGCCGGGCTGGTGCCCGGTAGGGCATGGGGATGTACTCCACAGAGGGCCGCCGCTGGGCCGTCTGCGGGTACAGGTTCATCAGTTCGTAGACCTCTTTGGGCATGTCCGTGCTCACCGGGAGGCCCAGTTCCCGCGCCTCCTGCACGGTGATGGGGTAGTCGTGGGTCCAGGTGCCCGTGGCCAGCGTCTCGGCCAGCGCCGCGGCCCGCTCCGGGTCCATGCGGTCCCCCAGGATGGCCGTCACCGTGCGCTTCACCTGCGCGATGGCCTTGCGGGAAAGGTCGGCCAGGATGAGGGTCTCGTCCTCCACCTCGTTCAGGTCCTTCTGCTCCAGGACCTTGAGGATGGAGGCCGCCGGGTAGTTGCCCAGTTGGGGGTCCACTGGGCCCAGGACCGCGTTCTCGTCCATGACGATCTCGTCGGCGGCGAGGGCGATCATCGTGCCGCCGGACATGGCGTAGTGGGGCACGAAGACGGTCACCTTGGCCTTGTGGCGGCAGAGGGCGTAGGCGATCTGCTCCGCGGCCAGGACAAGGCCCCCCGGCGTGTGGAGGATGAGGTCTATGGGCATGTTGGGGTCCGTCAGTTTGATGGCCCGCAGGACCTGCTCCGAGTCATCAATGTCAATGTAGCGGGCCAGGGGGAAGCCCAGGAAGGAGAGGGTCTCCTGGCGGTGGATGAGGGCGATGACGCGGCTCCCCCGTTTCTCCTCCAGTTTGCGCAGGGTGCGGAGGCGCGCCGCATCCAGCATGCGCTTGCGGATGGCCGGCTGGAGGGAAGCCAGGATGAAGAAGATCCAGAACAGGTCAAAGATGCTCATGGACGGACCTCCTTACCAGGGATAGAACTCATCTGGGTACCAGGGCCGGTACCTGCGGCGCCGGGCGAAGAGGCCCACGAGGAGCAGGCCGCACAGGAACCCGCCCACGTGGGCCCACCAGGCCACGCCACCGTACATCTCCATGCCTGGCATCAGGGTGAACAGCCCGTTGAAGAGTTGCGAGAGGAACCACATCCCCAGGTAGATGAGGGCTGGGACCTCCACGAACCAGGGCAGGAAGAAGAGGGGGACGAAGGTGATGACCCGCGCCGTGGGGAAGAGGACCAGGTACGCGGCCAGGACGCCGGAGATGGCCCCGCTCGCGCCCACGGTGGGGACGGTGGAGGCCGGGACCATAAAGATGTGGGCCAGGCTGGCGGCGAACCCGCACAGGAGGTAGAAGACCAGGTACCGGACGTGGCCCATGCGGTCCTCCACGTTGTCCCCGAAGATGAAGAGGGCCCACATGTTGCTGATGAGGTGCCACCACCCCCCGTGGAGGAACATGGAGGTGAAGATGGTCAGGAGTTGGATGGGGTCAAAGGGCCCGAGGCGCAGGAACCGCGCTGGCACCACACCGCAGACCGTGAGGAGGCCCTGCAACTGCCTGGGGCCGAGGGAACTCTCCAGCAGGAAGACGAGGACGTTGGCGGCGATGAGGAGCCAGTTGACGATGGGGAACTCCCGGGAGCGGACCGTATCCTGTAAGGGAAACATCGGCCACCTCAACGTATGGGTTTCCGGCGCGTCAGGGCCCTTGGCCTGCACCAGTGTACCACAAAGGCGAGGCCAAAGCAAAGGGAGCCTGTAGGGGCAATTCATGAATTGCCCCTACAAACCTCACCCCATCCCCCAATCCCCCCTTCCCCTCTCCGCCTGCGGAGAGGAGAAGGAGGCCAGGGGGTAGAGGTGAGGTCCTCCTGCGGAGGGGTGCCACCCCGGGCGGCGGGAGCAAGGAGGGGGCAGAAAACGGTGTGCGTTGTGGTTGCAGGGCTTGGCAGGTTGTGGTATAATGAGTATGTCAAGTTCAGACCACACCGCGGTTGGCCCTCGGGATCGGTTTCGCTGGACCCTGGAACAGTAAGGGGGCGTCTTATGAACCGATCGGGTCTGGGTGCATGGATCGCCATCGCCGGGGCGGCGTTGCTCGCCCTGGCCGGGCTGGCCATGGTGGCGACAGCCCAGGAACCTCCCTCCACGGGGATGTTGGGCCCCGCCCACCTCAACCCTGAAGGGCCGGTGGCGCCTCCGCTCGCCTGGCCTCTCACCCGTCTGCAGGCTACCCTGGCCCTCACCCCCACCAACCAGTGGGTGAACTTCTACGGCATCAATTCCACCCTGAACAGCGCACCGCTACCTGTGGGCGCGGTGGTCGCCGCCTACGACCCGGATGGCGTGCGCTGCGGCGAGTTCGTGGTGGTCTCCCCGGGACAGTACGGGGTGATGGCCGTCTACGCCGACGACCCCTTCACCCCGGAGGACGAGGGGGCGGAGCCTGGCGACACCATCTCCTTCACCGTGAACGGCATGCCCGCAGCCCCCATGGGCCCGGACCTGCCCATCTGGACGGCCAACGGCGACCTGCTCCATGTGGAACTAGAGGCGCCGCCCTCTGGCTCCACGCCCACGCCCACCGCCACGGCCACCGTCTCCGGGACGGCCACCCCCACTCCCACGCCGACCGGCACGGCCATCCACCCCACCAACCAGTGGGTCAGTTTCTACGGGCTGAACTCCCTCTGGAACGGCAACCCCTTCCCCGTGGGGACCTATGTGGAGGCCTGGGACCCAGATGGCGTGCGCTGCGGCGAGTTCACCGTGGTCCTCACAGGGACCTACGGCCTGATGGCCGTCTACGCCGACGACCCGCTGACCCCCAGCCTGGACGAAGGGGCGGAGCCCGGCGACACCATCACCTTCACCGTGAACGGCCTCGTCGCCACGCCTATGGGGCCGGATAGCCCCGTCTGGACCATCACCGGCGACGTCCTGCACGTGGAACTTTCGGCTTGGGAGCCCACTTCCACCCCCACGTCTACCGATACGGCAACGCCCAGCCGGACGCCGACGCCCACGCGCACGCCCACGGCCACCGCCACGGCCACGGCGACGGCCACGCCGACAGAGACGCAGACGCCCACCGTGACCCCCACGCCCACCGACACGGCCACACCCACCGCCACGGCCACGGCGACGGATACGCCCACGGCGACCCCCACGCCGACGGAGACGCAGACGCCCACCGTGACCCCCACGCCCACCAACACCGCCACGCCCACGCCCACGGCCACGGCGACGGATACGCCCACGGTGACCCCCACGCCCACGGAGACGCAGACGCCCACCGTGACTCCCACGCCCACCAACACCGCCACGCCCACGCCCACGGCCACGGAGACGGATACGCCCACGGCGACGCCCACGCCGACGGAGACTCAGACGCCCACCGTGACCCCCACGCCCACCGACACCGCCACGCCCA
>DAOTYM010000065.1:0-2101 GCA_034434775.1 Anaerolineae bacterium
CGCCGCACTTCGTCCACCAGGCGTTCGGGAGGGACGGGCTTGGTCAGGAACCCGTCCACGTGCAGGGCGCCGTCGGTGGGGAACATCTCCGCGTAGGGAGATTCGGGGATGGACGAGACCATGAGGATGGGGATGCGGGCCAGCCGTTCGTCCTGGCGCATGGCATCGCTGACGCGGACGCCATCCAAGATGCCCCGCATCATCACGTCCAGGATGACCACGTCGGGAGGGCTCGTCTGCATGGCCTGGCGGGCTTCCTGGCCACTCACGGCGCTCTGCACGTCAAACCCTTCGGCCTTGAGGGCGATCCGGGTGACCTCCACGAAGTCCGGGTCGTCGGCCACCACCAGGACGGTGGGGGGAGCGGGGGGCGGCAGGCGCCACGTCTCGCGCCCCTTGACCGTCTGCAGGACCTGGGCCGAGGTCAGCCGGACCACGCCCTGGAGCGAGGAGAGGCGTTCGCTGAGGAAGGCGTGCAGGGCGCGTTCGGAGGGGAAGCACGCCTCCGCGGCCAGTTGGTACTCGCCGGTGGTGAAGTGCAGGCTGATCACCTCGGGGAGCGCGGCCAGGCGGCGGGCGACCTCCCGCACCCAGGCCGGCGAGACCTGCAGGGAGAGGAGCACCCGCACCGGCCGCCCGACCTTGGGGAGGTCGGGGATGGCGACGATGCGCACCGTGCCGTTCTGCAGGAGGCGCTCCAGGCGCTTGCGCACGGTGGATTCGGCGATGCCCAGGGCACGGGCGATCTCTACGTTGGACATGCGCCCGTCCTCCTGCAGGAGGGCGATGATCTGGAGGTCCAGTTCGTCCACCGAATCGGGCATGGGCACCTCGCCTTGCGATTTCTCGCTCATATTATACTATAGGATGCGAAATCTGTCAAGAGGAAAGGTGGTATTGTGCGAAATTCGCACAGCCTTCTGGGGGATGGGCTTCGCGGAGGGGGTGGGGATATCGGCCCTGAACGCGCTGGCGGCCCAGAGCGACGCGTGCGTCGCCCTGAGCCGCCAGCGAGAGGGGACGCGCCTCAGCGGAGGCCTGGCGTCCCCGGTTCGCGGATCCTCTTGACGGCTTGTAGGAGGCGCAGCTGCTGCGCCCCCTATGGGCGGCTCAGTCCAGGAAGGCGAAACTGGCCAGCATCTGGTTGCTGTACTCGCCCAGGGGCGTCAGTTGGAAGATGTACCGCCCCTTGGCCACGTAGATGTGCTGGCCTGGCGCCAGGAGGAGCCGGCTGGTGAGGCGCACGCCCTCCACGCCGCCCAGGGAGTAGGCTTCCACCTGGAACTCCTCCCCGCCCAGGACCTCGCTCTGGCGGAGCCACTGGTCTACCGAGAGTCCCTCATCGTTGGCGAAGACCCGGATGGCGAACTGGGGTGGCTCCATGGCCGCGGTGTCCCCTCGGGCCAGGTCCTGGTCCTGGAAGAGGAACTCCGCCAGGGGCCGGGGCTTTTCGCTCCCCTCCAGGGTCTGGAGCACCGGCATGAGCACGTACACCGAGGGGTAGCGCACCTGGAAGCCGAACTCCTCGTTGCGGTAGACGAGCCACTGCACTGCTCGCTTCTCCTGGACTTGGGACCCCTCGCCCGGGGCCGCGCCGCTCCCCGCCTTGCCCGGGGCGCTGGCTCCGGCCTCGCCACTGGGGACGACCTGTTCGCCTTCGGACGTTACCACCTCGTCAGCGCCGGGGACTTCCCCTTCTTCCACCACTCCCTCCTCCGGGGCGCGTTCCATGCCCATCGGGGTGGCCTGGTCGCTTCCAGCGGAGACGGGCTGCACGGTCCCAGCAGCCTCGCCCGCGCCGGTCAGGGGGATGGGCTTCCCCTCCGCGGTGCACCCGGCCAGAAGGGCGGCCACCAGGGAAAGGGCAAGCGCGATGGCCCCGACCGTCCGATATCCTCTCATGGTCCTTCCTCCTTGGGCCGTGCTGGCGGCCCGTCCGTTTGCCCTCGCACAAGTCACATTGTAGACGCTCGGAGGGGGCAAAGGGTTCCATCTCTGCAAAGGGCAGGCATGATGGGGCCTGCTCCATGGGTATCAAGAGACCTGCGCCGACGCCATCCCGGCAGGGGGACGGCCTTCCGAAAACCCTGGGTAGGGGCGG
>DAOTYM010000066.1:0-2092 GCA_034434775.1 Anaerolineae bacterium
TGGGCCTTATCGCGGAACTCGTGCTCGGCCTGGATGCGCTGGTCCAGGTTCATGCCACCGTGCAGGGTGACCACCGAGTACCCCCACCCCCTCAGCCGTTCCGCCAGGTAGTCCAACGTGTCCCGAGCCTCGGTGAAGATGAGCAGTTTCTCGCCGCTCTGGAGCAGGGCCTCGTCTTCCAGGACCTCCTTCAGTTTGGAGAGTTTGGTCTCCACCCCGTGGCGTTCGGCCTCCTTAGCCAGGTGGATGAGGTGCCCCAGGAGGTCAATCTCCGCCTGCAGTTCCTCACGGGTTTCGGCGGCGGTGAGGCGTTCCAGCAGTTCTTCTTCCTGCCGCAGGCGTTCCAACTCGGGGAGGTCCTCCAGCGCGTCTTCATCCACCTCGCGCCCCTCCACAAGCCATTGGCCAGCCTTCAGGAGGTCTTCCAGGCGGTATTTGCGCCGTTCCAGGGAGCGCCGTACGGCCCGCACGCTGGAGGCCATCCGGCGCTGCAGGATGAGCAGGGCAAAAGCGACGTTGCGCTTCTCCTTCTGCAGGGCCTTATTGAAGGACTTCTCCACATACTCCGTCACGGCGTTGTACAGCCGCACCTCGTCATCGTTGAGGGAGTAACTGACGGTGTGCACGTGGCGGGGCGGGAAGATCGGCACGCGGTCAAAGGTCTTCAGGTCCTCCTTGAGACGCCGCAGGAAGAGGGGGTTGTCCCGGTTGCGGACCGATTCGGCCAGCATCTCCGGTGTGGCGAAGAGGCCGGGCTCCAGGAGGTCCAGAAACAGGAGGAAGTTGTCCGGGTCTCCCCGGTGTGGCGTGGCCGTGAGGAACAGGAGGAAACGGCTCCGCTGGGAAAGGACCTCGCCTAGCCGGTAGCGCTCGGTCTTGTCTATCTTCTGGCCGTAGCGGTAGGCGGCCATCTTGTGGGCTTCGTCCACAATGACCAGGTCCCAATGTGCACTGCTCAGGGCTGCCAGCACCTCCTCCTGCTTGGCGAAGTCCATGGAGGTGATGATCTGGGGTTCTTCCTGCCAGATGTTTCTGCCCCAGGTGGCGTTCACCACGCCCCGGTCCACGGCGGTGAAGTGTTCTCCAAAGCGGTCCCGCAACTCACGGAGCCACTGGTCCCGGAGGTGCCCGGGCACGACGATGAGGACACGTTGCACCAGCCCGCGGTACTTCAGTTCCTTCAACAAGAGGCCGGCCATGATGGTCTTGCCCGCGCCCGGGTCATCGGCCAGGAGGAAGCGCAGGCGGGGGTTGCGCAAGATGCAGTGGTACACCGCATCAATCTGGTGGGGCAAGGGGTCCACTTGAGAGACGTTGACGGCGAGCAGGGGGTCAAACTGATAAGCGAAGCGGATGCGGTGTGCCTCCATGGCCAGGAAGAAGGCTTCGCCCCGTCCGGAGAAATCCACCGTTTCGGGCACGACTCTCCGCAGCCTGGCGAGGTCCTCTGGCGCAAGGAGGCGGGGGTAGAACTGGCCGGTTGTCTCGCCCACTGCGTCAAGGTGGATGCGGCCGCCGGTGAACCTGCAGCGCACGACCCGCACCGGCTCCGGCCAGAAGTCGCCCTGGAGAATGGTATCAGGCTCGGGAAGGTCTGCCATGTCGCCCTCCACCTCCACCGCGTTGGCGAGGGGCACGCGCTCAGCGGTTGACCACCGAATGGGGCCACAGAAACGTGCCTACCGCACGGACCATTCGCCTATCCCAGCAAGGGGAGACGGGCCGGCACCAGGGCCGCCTTCAAGTTAGCAGAGTCTGAGGGCCTGCTGGGTGCGCCGCCTGTTGAAATGGCGGCACTGTCATACCTTATGTCATGTCCATCGTTTCTGGAGAAATTATACCACACGCCGGAGGCAGGGGCAACCCACAGGGGCCGCCTTCGCTGAGGTCTGGGCCCCCGGCAGGGAACAGCGCCCCCAAGGCCCTCCGGTGGGCAGCGCCTCCCGCCCCCCATCTGCCCCAAACCTCGCGATGGCTCTCTCTTCGGGCAGGAAACTTGGACAAGAATGCCTATCGGTGCTAAGATGGCTTTGGATATCTCCAGAGAACCGCCACCCCTTGAAGCCGTTGAGGGGCGAGCCCGCAGCGCGTC
>DAOTYM010000067.1:0-25770 GCA_034434775.1 Anaerolineae bacterium
TTATGAGACTGCAACCGTGACCTGCACGGCCGAAAACGGAATTTTTTATTGTGGTCCAGCCCTCAGGTAGGGGCGATTCATGAATCGCCCCTACCTGAGGGCCGCATTGAATCGGCGGCTGGCGCGAAGAGGGGGAAGCGCCAGGACGCTTCCCCCTCCAGGTCTGCAGAGGTGCCCTCCCTAGGAGGCCCTTCCCTCCACCCGCACGAGGCCCAGGGTGAGGGGTTCGCCGCCGAGGCTCAGGGTGGCCTGGGCGCTCTCCGCTGGCGGTTCGGCCTCCAGGAGCGAGACGCTCAACGTCTCCCGGGCGATGTAGTCGCCCCAGGCGGCGAAGACCCGCTGGGCCGTGGGCCCGCCTTGCCAGTAGGTGGCGATGCGGTCCTCAATGCGGAAGCCCGCATCCTTCCGCAGGGTCTGGATGCGCCGCACCACATCCCTGGCGTGCCCTTCCAGCAGGAGTTCCTCGGTCAGGCGGGTATCCAGGGCCACCAGGTACCCCGCCTCCTCCACGACGGCCAGCCCCTCCCGTGGCGTGACCCGCACCTGGAGTTCCTCCGGCTGGAGCACAACGTCCTGGCCGTCCACCTGCAGCGTCAGGGGTTCCCCGGCCTGCACCCGTGCTGCCACCTCGGCCGGGTCCAGGCGTGCCAAGGCTTCCCGCACCTTGGGGAAGAGGGGGCCAAGGCGCTTGCCTACCAGCGAGGGGACCGCCGAGACGTGGTACTCCACCAGGTCTGTGGGCCGGTCCACCAGGGCCATGGCCTTGACGTTGAGTTCGTCCAGGACCTGGTCGGCGTGCCGCTCCAGGCTGCGCTTCTCCGCCGCGTCGCGGACCTTGATGAGCACCTGAGACAGGGGCTGGCGGACCTTGATGCCGGCCTGGTTGCGGGCGCTGCGCCCCAGGCCCACCACCCGCATGACCAGTTGGATCTCGTCAATGAGGTCCCGGTCGCATTCGGCCAGGTTCGCTTCCGGGTAGTCCGTCAGGTGGACGCTGTCGGGGGCATCCGGGTAGACGCTGCAGACCAGGTTCCTGTAGATGGCGTCGGTCACGAAGGGGGTGAAGGGGGCCAGGAGCTTCACCAGCGTCACCAGGCACTCGTACAGCGTCTGGTAGGCGGCGGCCTTGTCCTCGTCCGCCTCGCTCTTCCAGAAGCGCCGGCGGGAGCGCCGCACGTACCAGTTGCTCAGGTTGTCCACGAACTTCTCAATGGGCCGCGCCGCGCCGGTCAGGTCGTAGTGGTCCAGGGCTTCGGTGGTCCGCTGCACCAGAAGGTTCAGTTCGGAGAGGATCCACCGGTCCAGGAGGGAGCGCTTCTCCCAGGGGATGCGCGGCTCCCGGGGGTCAAAGCCATCCAGGTTGGCATAGGTGACGAAGAAGACGTAGGTGTTCCACAGGGTGAGCAGGAAGCGGCTCACCACATCCCCCACCAGGTTCAGGGAGACGCGCCGCTCCTGGCCTGGGGGGCTGGCAGTGTAGAGGTACCAGCGCAGGGCATCGGCCCCGTGCACCTTGATGACGTCCCAGGGGTCCAGGGCGTTCCCCTTGGACTTGCTCATCTTCTCGCCTTCTTCGTCCAGGACCAGGCCGAGGCACACGCAGTTCAGGTAGCAGGGACTGTCAAAGAGGAGCACGGAGATGGCGTGCAGGGAGTAGAACCAGCCCCGCGTCTGGTCCACCGCTTCGGAGATGAAGTCGGCGGGGAACTGCTCCCGGAACGTCTCCTGGTTCTCAAAGGGGTAGTGCCACTGGGCCACGGGCATGGCGCCGGAGTCAAACCAGCAGTCAATGACCTCCGGCACCCGGCGCATGGTCCCCCCGCACTTGGGGCAGGTGAGGTGGATGGCGTCCACGAAGGGCCGGTGCAGGTCCAAGGTCTTGGGGTCCGGGCCGCAGAGGACGCCCTCGGGGGCGCGGCCTTCCGCGGCGAGCCGCTCCTCCAGTTCCCGGACGCTCCCGAAGCACTCCCGGTGGCGGCAGGAGGTGCACTCCCAGATGGGCAGGGGGGTGCCCCAGTAGCGCTCGCGCCCCAGGGCCCAGTCCACGTTGTTCTCCAGCCAGTTGCCGAAGCGCCCGTGCTTGATGTGCTCCGGGTACCAGTTGATCTTCTCGTTGTTGGCCAGGAGCCGGTCCTTGACCCGGGTAGTGGCGATGAACCAGGACGTCTTGGCGTAGTACAGGAGGGGCGTGTCGCACCGCCAGCAGAAGGGGTAGACGTGGCGGTAGGGCGCAGCCTCGTACAGGAGGCCCCGCTGCTCCAGGTCCTGGATGATGAGGGGGTCGGCATCCTTGACGAACAGGCCGCGCCAGGGCGTCACCGCATCCACGAAGCGCCCTTCCAAGTCCACCGTGTGGAGGACGGGCAGGCCGTGCTCCTTGCCCACTTCCAGGTCCTCCGCGCCGAAGGCCGGGGCGATGTGGACGATGCCCGTCCCTTCCTCCACGCTCACGAAGTCGCCGGTGAGGACGTAGGCGTAATCCCCCTCCACGGGCATGAAGGTGTAGAGGGGCTGGTAGTGGAGGCCGACCAGGTCCCGCCCCCGCAGGCGGCGCACCACCTGGTACTCGCCCTTGAGGACCTTCTCGGCCAGGGGTTCGGCCAGGATGAGGCGTTCGGTCCCGCCGTTGGGCGTTTTCTGCTCCACCACGATGTAGGGCAGGACCGGCCCCACGGCCAGCGCGACGTTCCCCGGCAGGGTCCAGGGGGTGGTCGTCCAGACCAGGAAGGAGGTCCCCGGCTCATCCCGCAGGGGGAAGCGCACGGTGATGCCGGGGTCCTCCACTTCCCGGTACCCCTGGGCCACCTCGTGGTCGGAGAGGGCCGTGCCGCACCGCGGGCAGTAGGGGAGGGACTTGTACCCCTGGTAGAGGAGTCCCCGGTCCCACAACTGCTTCAGGATCCACCAGACCGACTCCATGTACTCGTTGGTCAGGGTGATGTAAGGGTTCTCCAGGTCAATCCAGAAGCCGAGGCGGTCGGAGAGTTCCACCCACTCCTTGACGTAGCGGAAGACGCTCTCCTTGCACCGCTGGTTGAACTCGGCGACGCCGTAGGCCTCAATGGCCTTCTTGCCGGAGAAGCCCAGTTCCTTCTCAATCTCAATTTCCACGGGCAGGCCGTGGGTGTCCCAGCCGCCCTTGCGGACGCTGTAGAACCCCTTCATGGTCTTGTAGCGGGGGAAGAGGTCCTTCACCACCCGGGTGAGGGCGTGGCCGATGTGGGGCAGGCCGTTGGCTGTGGGCGGGCCCTCGTAGAAGACGAAGGTCGGGCCGCCCCTCCGCTGGTCCACGCTGCGTCGGAACGTATTGCCCTTCCTCCAGGTGTCCAGGACCTCCTGTTCCAGGGATGGGAAGTCCACCTGGCTGGAGACTTCTTTGAACCGCATTGACTGCACCCTCCCTTCAGGTTTTGGACCTCACCCCTCCCCCCTGGCCCCTCCCCTCTCCGCTTGCAGAGAGGGAAGGGGTTAGGGGATGAGGAGAGGTTGGTCTTTCTGCCCTCACCTACCCCCGCTGTGCCCTCCCTCTCCATCCGCTGATGGAGAGGGAGGGGGTTGGGGGATGAGTGAGGAGGGGTTGGAGTTTTTAATCCTCAATCCTGCCGCCTGGGGCGCGGCGGTCCCCGAAACAACAGAAAGGCTCTCATCCCCAGGGGACGAGAGCCAACCCACTCCCGCGGTACCACCCCAATTAGCGTGACCGCTCAACTCTGCGAGGTACCACCATACCTCCGTTCGGGTAACGGCGAACGACCCCGGCCAAGTCTACTCGGGGCCCTAGGACCCCTTTCGGTTGGCGGCTCCGGAAGGATTTTCGGCGGGCTGCCGGCATCCGCTTTCCACCCCCCGCGGACTCTCTGGGCCAGGCCCGGCCCACCTACTCGTTTCCATCACAGCCTTTGGCGGTTTGGGGCGGCTTCCGTAGGCGCCGCGGCAACGTGCTTTGCCGTGCTCAGTATAACACGGATGCTCCCAATTGTCAAAAGGCCTTGCCGGGTGCTATAATGCCGTGTTTCCGCGGGCAGGGACCGGCTACAAACTGGGGCAGGCTGCCCGCGGCGCGTGAGGGGGAGATCCATGTTTGCCTGGCCGTGGGGCCGAAGGGTGCGCAACCTGCGCCGGTACCGGGAGGTGTTGCAGGTCTTCCTTCGGCACGGCTTTGACAACGCCATCCAGCAACTGGGCCTGGGACCCCTGGTGGCCCTGCCGCGCCGCATCCTGGGTGCGAGGCGGGAGGAGGTGCCGCTCCCCACCGCGGCGGAGCATTTCCGCCTGGCGCTGGAGGAACTGGGGCCGACTTTCGTCAAACTGGGGCAGGTCCTGAGCACCCGGCCCGACCTCCTGCCACCGGAGTTCATCGCCGAACTGAGCAAACTGCAGGACCGGGTCCCGCCCTTCCCCTTCCCGCTGGCGCGGGCCCAGGTGGAAGCCTCGCTGGGCAAGCCCCTGGAGGAGGTCTTCGCCGAGTTTGCGGAGGAGCCCCTGGCCGCGGCGTCCCTGGGGCAGGTGCACGCGGCCCGCCTGCGGGATGGCACCGAGGTCGTGGTGAAGGTCCAGCGGCCAGACATTGAAGAGGTCATCTCCGTGGACCTGGACATCCTCTACGACGTGGCCCAACTGGCCGAGGAGCGGACGCCCTTGGGGGAACTCTACCCCCTGCGGGAGATGGCGGAGGACTTCGCCGCCACCCTGCGCGCGGAGATGGATTACCGCCGGGAGGGGCGCAACGCCGACCGCTTCCGGGAGAACTTCCGCGGGGTGGAGACGGTCTACATCCCCCGGGTGTACTGGGAGCACACCACGGGGCGCGTCCTGACCCTGGAGCGGCTGCGCGGCATCCGCATTGACGACCTGGAGGGGATGCGGGAAGCGGGGATAGACCCCCGGCGCGTGGCTTTGCACAGCACGCAGTTGGTCCTCAAGGAGGTCTTTGAGGATGGCTTCTTCCACGCCGACCCCCACGCGGGGAACTTCTTCGTGCTCCCGGGCGAGGTCATCGGGGCGATGGACTTCGGCATGGTGGGGCGGCTGGACCGGGAGACGAAGGAATCGCTCCTGCGCCTCTTCATTGCCGCGGTGCAGTTTGACGTCGCCGCCATTGTGCAGGAACTGGACCGCATGGGGGTCATCGGCCCCGGGGTGGACCGGGCCTGGCTGCGCCGGGACCTGACCCGCGTCTTGGACCGTTTCTACGGCTTGCCCCTCGCCGAGATGCGGGTCCAGCCGGTGATGGAAAGCGTGCTGCCCGTGGCCTTCCGCCACCGGCTGCGCCTCCCCGGCAACCTGTGGCTCCTGGGCAAGTCTCTGGTCATGATGGAAGGGCTGGGGCAGAAACTGTATCCCGATATGGACGTTTTCGCTGTGGCTCGGCCGTACGTGCAGGCGTCGCTGCGGCAGATGGCCTCGCCGAGCGCCATGGCCCGCCGTGCCGCGGGATGGGCGCAGGACTGGGCCAGCCTGCTGGCGGCTGTGCCGGAGAAGGTCCCCCAACTCCTGGACCAGGCGCAACGGGGGGAGATGGAACTGGGCGTGCGCATCCAGGGGCTGGAGGATGCGCTGGCGCGCCTGGACCGCTTGGTCCACCGGCTGGGGACGGCCATCCTTATCGCTGCCTTCATCCTCGGGCTGGCGTGGCTCATCCCCCCTTTCTACCCTGGGGCGTGGAAGGAGTGGGGGGTGCTGGTGCCGCTCTCGGGCTTCCTCTTCGCCTCGTTCCTAGGGCTCTGGTGGGCGTGGGTGTACTGGAGGTCTGGGCGGAAGCGGAGGCGGTGACGGTGGGGACTGAGGTCTCGGAAGGTCGGGAGCCGGGCCTGTACCCGGCCATGCTGCGGCTCCAGGGCCAGCGGTGCCTGGTGGTGGGGGCCGGCGACGTGGCGGCGAGGAAGGTGGAGGGCCTCTTGGCGAGTGGGGCCGAGGTGGTGGTCGTCGCGCCGGAGGTGGGGGAGGCGCTCCAGGCCCTGGCGGAGGCTGGGCGGGTCAAGGTGCATCAGCGCCCCTTCCGGCCGGCGGACCTCGCGGGCTGCCGCCTGGCCATCGCCGCCACCGGGAGCCCGGAGGTGAACCGTGCCGTCGCCGCCGAGGCCCGGAAGAGGGGCATCTGGGTCAACGTGGTGGACGAGCCGGGTCTGTGCGACTTCATGGCCCCGGCGGTGGTGCGCCGCGGGCCGGTGGTGGTGGCTGTCTCCACGGGAGGGGCCAGCCCGGCCCTGGCGGCGGCGCTGCGCCGCCAATTGGAAGGGGCGGTGGGGCCAGCCTACGGAGTCCTGGCAGAGAGGCTCCAGGCCCTCCGGCCGTGGGTGCAGAGCGCGCTGCCCCGGCCGGAAGACCGCCGTGCCTTCTGGCAGGCGGCCCTCGCCCCGGAGGTCCTGCGCTGGGCCCAGGAGGGCCGCGTGGAGGAAATCCAGGCGCACCTGGACGCGCTGGTGCGCACCTGGCAGGAGGCCGGGCGGTGAAGGTGGTGGTGGGGACGCGGGGGAGCGCCCTGGCCCTCCGGCAGGCGCGGGAGGTGGTGGCGCGCCTCCAGGCTCTGGACCCGAGCCTGGAGGTGGAGGAGCGGCTCGTCCGCACCCACGGGGACGACGTCCGGGACCGCCCCCTGTACCTGGTGGGGCAGCGGGGCGCTTTCGTGAAGCGCCTGGAGGAGGCCCTCCTGCGGGGGGAAGTGGACCTGGCCGTCCACTCCCTCAAGGACCTGCCGGTGGAGGAGGCCGAGGGCTTGGTCCTCGCTGCCATCCCCGCCCGCGCCGATCCCCGGGATGTCCTGGTGAGCCGCGGGGGGGCGCGCCTTGCGGACCTCCCCCCGGGCGCCAGGGTGGGGACGAGCAGCCGGCGCCGCGCCGCCCAGGTGCGCCACCTGCGGCCGGACCTGGCCTTGCAGGACCTGCGGGGGAACCTGGACACCCGCCTGCGCAAGGTGCGGGAGGGCGAGGTGGATGCTGCGGTGCTTGCGGCGGCCGGCCTGGAGCGGCTGGGCCTGGCCTCCCTGGTGGCCGAACGCTTTGACGTGGAGGTCCTGGTGCCGGCCCCGGGACAGGGGGCCCTTGCGGTGCAGGTCCGGGAGGGGGATAGGGCGCTGCGGGACCTGGCCGCGGCCCTGGACCACGGGCCGACGCGCCAGGCCACCCAGGCCGAGCGGGCCTTCCTGAAGAGGGTGGGGGGAGGGTGTGCCCTGCCCATCGGGGCCTACGCCGAGGTGCGGGGTGCGGCGCTGTGGCTTGTGGCCATGCTGGCCTCGGTGGATGGCGGGGTCCTGGTCAAGGGGGTGTGGGAAGGGCCGGCTTCCGCGTGGGAAGCGCTCGTGGCCCGGGCCGCCGACGAACTGCTGGAGGCGTTCCGAGGGCGCGCTGGCGTGCCCTTCGGAGCGTCGGAAGGGGAAGAGGCGTAGGGCACGCCTCCTGGCGTGCCCAAGGTGGTGAGGTCGGTGGGGAGAAGGCCTGATATGGAGGTGGGCACGGTCTACTTGGTGGGGGCGGGGCCGGGCGACCCAGGGCTCATCACCTGGAAGGGGCTGGAGGTCCTGCGCGCGGCGGATGTGGTGGTCTACGACCGCCTGGTCAGCCCCGCGCTCCTGGCCCTGGCCCGCCCCGATGCGGAACAGATCAACGTGGGGAAGACGCCCAGGGGCCGCGGGGCCCGCCAGGAGGAGATCAACGCGCTCCTGGTGGAGAAGGCGCGGGCTGGGCTTGCAGTGTGCCGGCTGAAGGGGGGCGACCCCTTCGTCTTCGGGCGGGGCGGCGAGGAGGCCCTGTACCTGGCTGAGGCCGGCGTGCCCTTCGTCGTGGTGCCTGGGGTCACGAGCGCCGTGGCCGTGCCGGCCTACGCTGGCATCCCGGTGACCCACCGCGGCATGGTCCGGTCCTTCGCTGTGGCCACGGGGCACCGGTGCGGCGCTGAAGGGGGCCCTGACGAAGGCCCCTGTCCGGACGACGTGCCGCGGGCTGACGTGCTGGTCTACCTGATGGGGGTGGAGAACCTCCCGCGCATCGTCGCCCAGTTGCGGCGCTCGGGCTGGGAGGCCAGGACGCCCGCTGCGGTGATCCAGCAGGGTACCACCCCGGCCCAGCGCACCGTCGTGGGGACCCTGGCCGACATCGCGGAGCGCGCCGCAGGGCTGGAGCCGCCGGCCGTGCTGGTGGTAGGGGCGACGGTGGCCCTGCGGGACGCCCTGAACTGGTTTGAGCGGCTGCCCCTCTTCGGGAAGCGGGTGCTGGTCACCCGGGCGCGGGAGCAGGCCGGCAAGTTGGCGGTGGACCTCGCCGCCCGGGGCGCGGAGCCGGTGGTCCTCCCCACCATTGCCGTGCGCCCCCTGGACTCACCCGAGGCGCTGGACGCCGCGCTCCGCCACCTGGGGGAGTTCCACTGGGTCCTCTTCACCAGCGCCAACGCCGTCCGAGCGGTCTGGGAGCGGGTGCGGGCGCTGGGCCTGGACGCCAGGGCGTTCGCAGGGGTGCGGGTGGGGGCCATCGGCACGGCCACAGCCGCCTCCCTCCTGGAAGTGGGCCTGCAGGCCGACTTCGTCCCCCAGCGGCACACCAGCGCGGCCATCCTGGAGGAGATCGGGGAGGTGCGGGGGATGCGCATCCTCCTCCCCCGGTCGGACATCGCCCCGCCGGACCTGGCGGAGGGGCTCCGCGCCCGCGGGGCGCAGGTGGAAGCGGTGGTCGCCTACCGGACCGTCCCTGCTGGCCCCCCGCGGGAGCTGGTGGAGCGCGTCTTGGAGGAAGGCGTGGACATCGCGACCTTCACCAGTTCCTCTACGGTGGCGAACCTGGCTGCCCTGGTGGCCCCCCGGTCCCTGGAAGAGGTGTTGCAGGGAGCCGTGGTGGCCTGCATCGGCCCTGTGACGGCCCAGGCGGCGCGCGAGCGGGGCTTGCACGTGGACGTGGTGGCCCCGGTCCACACGGAGGAGGGGCTGGTGGAGGCGCTGGTGGCCTATTTCCGCCAGGAGATAGGATGACACAGCCTGGAACAGCGATCCTCGCAACAGCGTGAGGAGGAGTGGACTATCATGGCAGGGTTTCCAACGGTGCGCCTGAGGCGCTTGCGGATGAAGGCCCCGTTGCGGCGCATGGTGCGGGAGACAGCCCTGGGGCCCGACGACTTCATCTACCCCCTCTTCGTCATGCCTGGCAAGGGGCAGGCTGAGGAGATCCCCTCCATGCCCGGGCAGTTCCGCTTCACCGTGGACCGCCTGCCGGCGGAGGTGGAGGAGGTGGCGCGGCTGGGCATCCCGGCGGTGATCCTCTTCGGCATCCCCGAGGCCAAGGACGAAGTGGCTTCGGGAGCCTACGCCCCGGACGGCATCGTGCAACAGGCGGTGCGGGCCATCAAGCGGGCCGTGCCGGAGATGGTGGTCGTGGCCGACGTCTGCCTGTGCGAGTACATGAGCCACGGGCACTGCGGCGTGGTGCGGGGTGGCGTGGTGGACAACGACGCCACCCTGGACCTCCTGGCCCGCACGGCCGTCTCCCTGGCGGAGGCCGGGGCCGACATGGTGGCCCCCAGCGACATGATGGACGGGCGGGTGGCGGCCATCCGCCGGGCGCTGGATGCCCAGGGCTTCCCCCTGGTGCCCATCCTCTCCTACGCCGCCAAGTACGCCTCGGCCTTCTACGGGCCGTTCCGGGATGCGGCCTGCTCCGCGCCGGCCTTCGGCGACCGCCGCTCCCACCAGATGGACCCGGCCAACCGCCGCGAGGCGATGCGGGAGATCGCCCTGGACCTGGAGGAGGGAGCCGATGCAGTGATGGTCAAGCCGGCCCTGGCCTACCTGGACGTCCTGCGGGAGGCGCGGCGGCGGTTTGACGTGCCCTTGGCCGCGTACAACGTGAGCGGCGAGTACGCCATGGTCAAGGCTGCGGCGGCGCGGGGCTGGCTGGACGAGCGGGCCATCGTCCTGGAAATCCTCACGGCCATCAAACGGGCCGGGGCGGACTGGATCCTGACCTACCACGCCAAGGATGCCTGCCGCTGGCTGGTGGAGGGAGGGTGCTGAGGATGGAACGGACGCGGTCCAAAGAACTGTATGCAGAGGCGCTGCGGCTGATGCCAGGCGGCGTGAACAGCCCGGTGCGGGCCTTCCGCGCCGTGGGGGGCGAGCCCGTCTTCTTCGCCCGCGGCGAGGGCCCCTACGTGTGGGACGTGGACGGCAACCGCTACATTGACTTCGTGGCCTCGTGGGGGCCCCTCATCCTGGGCCACGCGCACCCGGCGGTGGTGGAAGCGGTCTGCCGCGCCGCGCGCCAGGGAATGACCTTCGGCGCGCCCACCGAGGCGGAATCCACCCTGGCCCGCATGATTCTGGAGGCGTTCCCGGCCATGGAGCGGGTCCGCTTCGTGAACTCGGGGACCGAGGCGGCCATGTCCGCCCTGCGGCTGGCGCGGGCCTACACGAGCCGGCCTAAGGTCGTGAAGATGCAGGGGGGCTACCATGGCCACGCCGACGCGCTCCTCGTGCAGGCCGGGTCGGGGGTGGCCACCTTTGGCCTGCCGGATAGCCCGGGCGTGACGGAAGGGATGGCCCGGGATACGCTCGTGGTCCCTTACAACGACCTGGCGGCGGTGGAGGCCCTTTTCGCGCAGATCGGGGACGAGATCGCCGCCGTCATCGTGGAGCCGGTGGCGGGAAACATGGGGGTGGTGCTCCCCCAAGAGGGATACCTGGAGGGGCTGCGCCGGCTCACCCGGGAGCACGGGGCGCTCCTCATCCTGGACGAGGTCATCACCGGCTTCCGGCTGGCCTACGGCGGGGCGCAGACCCTGTGGGGCCTGGCCCCGGACCTGACCTGCCTGGGCAAGGTCATTGGCGGGGGGCTTCCGGTGGGGGCCTACGGCGGCCGCGCTGAGGTCATGGCCCTGGTCGCGCCCGAGGGGCCGGTCTACCAGGCGGGGACCCTCTCGGGGAACCCCCTGGCGATGGCGGCGGGGATCGCCACGCTGGAGGAACTCCGCAAGCCCGGCGCCTACGAAAGGCTGGCGGCCCTCGGCCGCCGGTGGGCTCAGGGGCTGGCCGCGCGGGCAAAGGAGGCCGGCATCCCCCTGCAGGTGAACGCCATCGGCTCCATGATGACGGCCTTCTTCACCGAGGAGCCGGTGCGGGACTACGCCTCGGCCAAGCGGAGCGACGCGGCGCGCTATGCCCGCTTCTTCCACGCCATGCTCCAGAGGGGGGTCTACCTGGCCCCCTCCCAGTTTGAGGCTTCTTTCGTCTCCCTGGCCCACACGCCAGAGGTGGTGGACGCGGCCCTGGAGGCCGCGGGCGAGGCCTTCCGGAATTTGGCCGCTTCCTAGCCCATCGGCTCCTTCTCCGGCTGGCGGAGAGGAGGGCCGCCCCGGGCGGCTGGCGGGAACAGCGGTCCGGTTTGACAGATTCCCGAAACTCCGATACAATTGGGGGTGGAACGTGGGGCTGTAGCTCAGCTGGGAGAGCGCTACAATCGCACTGTAGAAGTCAGGGGTTCGAGTCCCCTCAGCTCCACCACCGCCCCCGAGGCGGCCCATACGGGATAAAGGCGACGAACAGGAGCAGTAGGCCATCCCCGCAGCGAGCCTGGGAGGGTGGAAGCCAGGCATGGCGTCCCCGGGGAACGCCCCATAAGGCCGAACTCGCCTGGGAGCTGCAGCGGCGAACGGTTTCCCCAGTAGCCGCTGCCGAGTGGCGATCGTTACCTCGCCCGAAAGCGGCCTTGGAACGTGGGGCTGTAGCTCAGTTTGGGAGAGCGTCTGAATGGCATTCAGAAGGTCAGGGGTTCGAGTCCCCTCAGCTCCACCACGCAATGCCGGGCAGGGGCCACTGTCGGCCCTCTGCCCCTTGACCGGGTTCCGTTCCTGGGCAAGCAGGGTGGTACCGCGGAGCAACCCTCCGTCCCTGTGGGGATGGAGGGTTGTTTCGTAGAAGCGCCGGGTGCCATGGCGGCCCCGATTGAGCAGTGTGGCGACAGGCAACGCGGCTCTGGATGGGTCTATCTGTCCTTCTCACCAAACCACACGGGATCGGGGAGGCTTGGCACCATGGCGACCATGCGTTCCAACTACATCTGGTTTGACGGGCGGCTCGTGCCTTGGGAGGAGGCCCAGGTCCACGTCACCGCCCACGCGCTCCACTACGGGTCCAGCGTCTTTGAAGGCATCCGGGCCTACGCGACGCCCAGGGGACCGGCGGTCTTCTGCCTGCGGGAGCACCTGGCACGGCTCTACGCCTCGTGCAAGATCTTCCGCATGGACCTGCCCTACAGCCCCGAAGACCTGGCCAAGGCCGTCCTGGAGACGGTGCGGGCCAACGGGCACGCCGCCTGCTACATCCGGCCCCTGGTCTTCCGGGGGGCGGGGTCCCTGGGCGTGGACCCGAGGGCCTGCCCTGTGCACACGGTCCTCATCACCTTTGAGTGGGGGAGTTACCTGGGCGAGGGCGTCCTGGAGAAGGGGGTGGACGTGGCCGTCAGTTCCTGGCGGCGCGCCGCGCCCGACACCGCGGCCACCATGGCCAAGATCGGGGGGCAGTACGTGAACTCCCAGTTCATGGTCGTGGAGGCGCGGGAAGGGGGCTTCACGGAGGCCATCGCCCTGGACGCCTACGGCTACCTGAGCGAAGGGTCGGGCGAGAACCTCTTCGTGGTGAAGGACGGTGTGGTCTACACGCCGCCCCTGGCTGCGGCCATCTTGCCGGGCATCACTCGCCGCTGCGTCCTGCAACTGGCGCGGGACCTGGGGATCCCGGTCCAGGAGCAGCCGCTCCTGCGGGAGGCCCTCTACGTCGCGGATGAGGCCTTCTTCACCGGCACGGCGGCGGAGATCACCCCCATCCGCTCGGTGGACCGCATCCCGGTGGGGGATGGCCGCCCGGGCCCCATCACCAAGCGGCTGCAGGAGGAGTTCTTCGGCATCACCAGCGGCCGGCTGGAGGACCGGCATGGGTGGCTGACGCCGGTGAACCCGTGAGGGGAGGATCATCGCCTCTCTTCCCTTGCGTGCGGAGAGAGGAGGGGTGAGGTCAGAGGCGGAACCGAGGCGGGAGGCGCCTATGAAGGGGGAGGACAGGTTCTTCGCCACGCGGGAGGGCCGTCTGCACGCCCGTGTGGTGGGCGAGGGGCCGGCCGTCATCCTGATGCACGGCCTGCACCCGGCCAACGACTGGCAGGTTTGGGAGCACAACTTGCAGGCCATCGCCGAGGCCGGCTACCGGGCCTACGCCCTGGACCTCATCGGCTACGGCGCGTCGGACCGCCCGACGGACCGCCCGGAGGCTCCCCGCCAGGCCCAGGCCGTGCTGGACCTCATGCGCCAGGAGGCGCTGGAGCAGGCGGTCTTCGGCGGCGTGTCCTGGGGCGGGACCATTGCCCTGTTCCTTGCCCTCACCACGCCAGAGCGGGTCGCCGGCCTGATCCTGGTGGACGCGGCGGCGGGCCGCTTCAGCGACGCAGAACTGGCGCGCATCCGGTGCCCCACCCTGGTGGTCTGGGGCGAGGACGACAGCGTCATCCCCGTGGCGGAGGGGCGGCGGCTGGCCCGGGCCATCCCGGGGGCGCGCCTTGAGGTCATTCCAGACGTGACGAAGGCCCCCGGCGCACCGCCCTGGGCGGGCCACCACCCCATGCGCTTCCGCCCAGAGGCTTTCAACGCGATCCTCCAAGGCTTTCTCAGAGGTGGCGGAGGGGAAACCACAGAGCACACGAAGGACACAAAGGTTTAAGAAAAGGATTTCACAAAGGCTCTGTGTTCTCTGTGCCCTCTGTGGTTAGGACGTGCTAGGGAGAGGGAGAGATGACCAAACGCTACAACCCGCGGGAGATAGAGCCTCGCTGGCAGAAGGTGTGGGAGGAGACGGGCCTGTACCGCACCGTGGAGGACCCGAACCGGCCCAAATGGTACTTCCTGACCATGTACCCTTACCCCAGCGGCGACCTGCACATCGGCCACTGGTACGCCATGGCGCCCTCCGATGCCAAGGCCCGCTACATGCGCATGAAGGGGTACAACGTCTTCTTCCCCATCGGCTTTGACGCCTTCGGCCTCCCGGCGGAGAACGCGGCCATCAAGCACGGCATCCACCCCAAGGAGTGGACCTACCGCAACATTGAGCGGATGCGCAAGCAACTCCGCTCTATGGGGGCCATGTGGGCCTGGGACCGGGAGGCCATCACCTCCGACCCCTCGTACTACAGGTGGACCCAGTGGTTCTTCGTCCAGTTCTACAAGCACGGCCTGGCCTACCGGGAGAAGGCCCCCGTGGACTGGTGCCCCACCTGCAACACCACGCTGGCCCGGGAGCAGGTCTGGGGGGAGGACCGCCACTGCGAGCGGTGCGGCACGCCAGTCATCAAGAAGGAGCTGACCCAGTGGCTCTTCCGCATCACCAAGTACGCGGAGGAACTCCTGGACTTCAGCAAGATTGACTGGCCGGAGCGGGTCCGGGTCATGCAGACCAACTGGATCGGCCGCAGCGAGGGTGCGAACGTCACCTTCCGCACCGAGGCGGGCGACGAGTTCGTCATCTTCACCACCCGGCCCGATACCCTCTGGGGCACCACCTTCATGGTCCTGGCCCCGGAGCACCCCCTGGTGGACAAACTGACCACGCCAGAGCACCGGGAGGAGGTGGAAGCCTATAAGTTCCAGGCCGCGCGCCAGAGCGAGATTGAGCGCCTGAGCGTGGAGAAGGAGAAGACCGGCGTCTTCACCGGCGCGTATGCGGTCAACCCGGTGAACGGCGCGCGCGTCCCCATCTGGATCGGCGACTACGTGATGATGACCTATGGGACAGGGGCCATCATGGGCGTTCCGGCTCACGACGAGCGGGACTTCCAGTTCGCGCTCAAGTTCGGGCTGCCGGTCCTCCCGGTCATTGACCGGCCCGATGGGCGGGCCAAGTCCTGCGTGGCCCCGGGCACCGTGCGGGACGGGTTCAGGGAGGCCCTGGCGCACCAGGGGATCGCCTTTGCAGAGCGGGACGGGGCGCTGTGCGTCTCCCTGGAGCGCCACCAGGTGGAACCCTATGTGGTGCTGGTCCGGGAGCACCTCAACCCTGGCGCCTGGACCGAGGTGGTGGGCTCCCGGTGGCTCTTCATCTTTGAGGATGGCGTGGTCCCCTTTGACAGCCTGGAGGCGGAGGAAGCGATCCTCGCCCGCTGCAAGGCCCTGGAGCCGGAACTGCAAGGGTGCCGCACAGTGATGGAGATGCTGTGGGGCGTGGAGTTCTACCGGGACATCCTCTTCCACGCTGAGTACGGGACGATGATCAACTCCGGGCCCTTCACCGGCACGCCGGGCGATGTGGCGGTGAAGCGGGTGACGGAGTGGCTGGAAGAGCGGGGCCTGGGGAAGTTCGCCGTGAACTACCGCCTGCACGACTGGCTCATCTCCCGCCAGCGGTACTGGGGCGCGCCCATCCACATCATCTACTGCGAGCGGTGCGGCACCGTCCCCGTGCCGGAGGAAGACCTGCCGGTCCTGCTGCCAGAGGACGTGGACTTCCGGCCCACGGGCGAGTCGCCCCTGAAGTACCACGAGGGGTTCCGCCGCACGACCTGCCCCCAGTGCGGCGGGCCGGCGGAGCGGGAGACCGACACCATGGATACCTTCGTCTGCTCCTCGTGGTACCAGTACCGCTACGTGAGCCCGGACTACGACAAGGGCCCCTTTGACCCGGAGAAGGGGAAGTACTGGCTGCCCGTGGACCAGTACACCGGCGGCATTGAGCACGCCACCATGCACCTCCTGTACACCCGCTTCTTCACCAAGGCCATGCGGGACCTGGGCCTGGTGGACTTTGACGAACCGATGCTGCGCCTCTTCAACCAGGGGACCATCCTGGGGGAGGACGGCGAGAAGATGAGCAAGAGCCGCGGCAACGTGGCCCCGGACGACGTGGTGGAACAGTACGGGGCGGACACGGTGCGGGCCTACCTCATGTTCATCGGGCCGTGGGAGGAGGGCGGCCCCTGGAGCAGCCGGGGGATTGAGGGCGTCTACCGCTTCCTGAACCGCGTCTGGAACGTGGTGATGGACGAGCAGCCCGCACCGCAGGAGAAGCCCGCCGAGGAGGAGGTCCGTGCCCTGCGCCGCGCCACCCACCAGACCATCAAGAAGGTCACCGAGGACATGGAGGCCTTCCGGTTCAACACCATGCTCTCGGCCCTGATGGCCTTCAACAACACCCTGGTGCGGGCCAAGGAGACGGCGGTCTACAAGACGGAGGCGTGGGACGAGGCGGTGCGCAGCCTGGTGCTGATGCTGGCGCCCACCTGCCCCCACATCGCCGAGGAACTGTGGGCCCACCTGGGCGGCCCCTATAGCGTCCACCAGCAGGCCTGGCCCACGTGGGACCCCGAACTGGCCAAGGAGGAGACCATCACTCTGGTGGTGCAGGTCAACGGCAAGGTGCGGGACAAGGTGGAGGTGCCCGTCGGCATCTCCGAGGAAGAGGCCAAGCGGCTGGCCCTGGCGACGCCCGGTGCCCAGCGCCACACCGAGGGCAAGGAAATCGTCAAGGTCATCTACGCCGAGGGCCGCCTGGTGAACATCGTGGCGCGGTAGGGAAGACCTCGCCCTTGGGCTGGGAGCAGGCGGCAGGGCCGCGTTGCCCGGGGTTCCTGAAAAGGCCGGGTGTCAAATGGGCGCACGCTGCCCCATTTGACACCTTCCCCCCTTGGTGCTATCATCCGAAAACGGTTACAAACCGTGGGCCGCGGGCCCTACCGCCCGCCCTCGGGCTCCCGCGGCCTATCCCAACCAACCTGCCCAAGGAGGGGACCATGGCAACCGTCCGCATCGGTATGGTGGGCTGTGGACGCATGGGCAACGTCCACGCCGGCCTCCTGGAGAAGATACCCGAAGCCCAGATCGTCGCCACCTGCGACATCCTCCCCGACCGCGCCGAGAAGATGGCCGCCAAGTGGAAGGCCCGCCCCTACACCGACCACCGGGCCATGCTCGCCGCGGAGGACCTGGACGCCGTCTACGTCTGCACCCCCACCCGCACCCACGCCGAGATCGTCCTGAACGCGGCACGCAAGGGGTGCCACATCTTCGTGGAAAAGCCCTTCACCATGGACCTGGCCGATGCCTACCGCGCCGCCGAGGCCGTCCGCCAGGCCGGCGTCATCGGCTGCGTCGCCTACCATTGGCGCTACGTCCCCTTCCTTGCGGAGGCCGAACGCCTCCTCCAGGGCAAGCCTGTCTCCCTGGTGGTGGCCCACTGGTACTGGAGCAAGCCGCCCATTGAGTGGCTGCGGGACCGCCACGAGGGCGGCGGCCAGATGGTGGACCAGGTGACCCACCTGGTGGACCTCTGCCGCCACTTCGGGGGTGAGGTGGAGGAGGTCTACGCGGCCTACAGCGAGCGCGCCTACCCGCCCGGCGAGTTCAACAACTGGGATGGCTACGCCGTCACCCTGCGCTGCGCCAACGGCACCGTCGGCTCCGTCTATTCCACCTATGCCCTCTTCTACACCGTCCGCGACGAGCCCTCGGTGGACATCATCGCCCGGGACCTCCTCCTGCGCATCCGCCCGAAGGAACTGGAGATCCAGACGCCCAAGGAGACCCGCGTCCTCCTGGAGGAGGCCCCTCACCACGAGCACGTGAACCGCGCCTTCGTCCAGGCCTGCGCCCAGGGCCGCCCGGACCTCATCAAAACGCCTATGGACGAGGGGCTGGTCAGCCTGGCCATCACCCTGGCCGCCAACGAATCGGCGGTGCGCGGCCGGCCGGTCCGCATGGCGGAATTCCTGGCGGAGGCGAAGACGAGGGCGGGCCTGGCGTGAGGGAGGGCTCGCCATTTGGCGTTTCGGCGCTTTTGCGGTATCATGGGGGTAGCGGAGGCCCCGGACGTGCATGGGCCACTCCACCTGAGGAGACGTGGGCCTATGAAGGTCGTGCTGAGGAAGGATGTGCCAGGGCTGGGCAAAGCCGGGGACATCAAGAACGTGGCCGATGGCTATGCCCGGAACTACCTCATCCCCAGGGGCCTGGCCGCCGTGGCCACCCCAGGGGCCATCAAGCAGGCGGAGCAGGAACGGATCGCCGAGGCGGAGCGGACGCGCCGGCTCCAGCAGGAGGCCGAGGAACTGGCCGAGAAACTGGCCCAGCAGACCCTCACCTTCAAGGCGCGCGCCGGCGAGGGGGATAGGCTTTACGGGTCCATCACCAGTGCGGACATCGCCCAGGCCATCCAGGAGGCCACCGGCCTGGAAGTGGACAAGCGCAAGGTGCTCCTGGAGCGCCCTATCCGGGAACTGGGAGAGCACACCGTCACCGTGAAACTGCACGGCGACGTGGTCTCGCAGGTCAAGGTCGTGGTGGAACGCGAGGCGTAGCGCCCCAGGACGCCCATCCGCTTCGGAAGGAGCCAGAGCAATGCAGGGCAACGCGCCGCTGGATGAGGACCCCAGCCTCTCCGATGAGCCAGCGTGGCTGGACGAACTGCTGGAACTGGTCTCTGGCGTGGGGTGTCTTTCGTGCCGGCAGCCCTACGACCCCGAGCAGATTGAGATCCTCGCGCGCCACGAGGACGCTTGGCTCCTCGTGGGCTACTGCGAACACTGCGACATGCACCAACTGGTGGTGGTCCTGCTCCACACAGGGGAGCCTCACCGGGCCACCGTGGTGGGCGAGATGACCCTGGAGGAATGGGAAGAGGCGTTGGAACGCCCGCCCATCGGGGAGGAGGACGTGGAGCGAGTGGCCCACCTCCTGGAAGGCCACCGCGGGGACCTCATCAGCCTCTTGGACGACTGAGCGCATTCTCGCCCCGCACAGCGCCTGGCCGGCTGCCCCCCTCTGGGCAGCCGGCCGTTTGCTTCCCGGGTTAGCGGGCCCGGCGGAGTTGGCCCCTCAGGCCGAGGGCCAGGAGGCCGAGGGGCAGAAGCCCGGCGAGGCAGGGGCCTCCCTGGGGGGCAGTCTGGGCTCCTTGCCCTCCCTGGGCCGGGGGAGCAACGACAGGCTTCGCCCCCAGCCACTCCCGCCAGGCGGCATCCAGTTCCTCCAGCGAGAGGCCGTACACCTGCCGGAGGGCCTCTTCCTGGTAGGTTCCCTCCTTGAAGCGCTGCAGGAACTCCTGCATCCGGTCCCGCCCGTACCGCTCCAACAGGAACTGCACCACGGAGTAGACTTCCGCGTAGTAGAGGTCCACCTGCTCGGGGTCGCCGGTGTAGCCGGAGAGGGAGCGCACGGAGATCAGGGTGCCTTCGCGCACGGCGCGCTCCAGGGCCTGGCGGTTGGCCGGGGGCAGGTCGCCCTCCGCGTACATGGCCAGCCCCTCGTCCAGCCACCGGGGCAGCCCGCCCAGGGGGTTCCGCGTCGCCAGGCCCACCACCAGGTGGCTCAGTTCGTGGCCGATGACCATCTCCACGTCCGGCGCAGTGCCGAGGACGACGAGCGTCTCCTCGGACATGGCCATGCCCAGGGTGAGGACCCGCTCGTCAAAGGCTTTGCTCCGAGAAGGGATCGCCAGGCGCATGTCCGCGCTGGTCTTGTAGGTCCAGATGTGCACCGGGCGGGTCAGGGTGACGCCCACATCCCGCTCCAGGCGCTCCAGGGCTCTGGTCGCAGCATCCAAGAGGCGGCGGGCCTCGGCCTCGCGCAGGTCGTAGAAATGCAGGGTGATGGGGCCTGCGGACACCTCGCGCCAGTCAAACCGGTCGTCCAGGTAGGTGAAGGTCTGGGGAGCGCTCGTCACCTTGTTCCCGGCCTCGTCCTCCATCCGCCAGGTGTACTGGATGGTCGCCCCTGGCGGCAGGTCCCCAGGCTCCAACTTCCATGTGTAGGTGGCCTGGATGCGGGTGCCCGGCGTGAACTCTGCGGCAGCGCGGGCCCGCACCCGCTCGCCGGCTTCCCCGTAAAGCACCTCTGCCGAGCGGATGGGGCTTGAGGACTCCGCCTCCGCCTGGAAGACGACCTTCTCGGCGAAGTGCACCTCCGGGGGAAGGGCGCGGATGAGGATGGGCTCATCTGCCGAAGCAGCGGTGGGCAAGAGCCCCCCGAGGAGGGCTGCCACCACCAGGAAGAGGGACAGGGCCACAGGCCTTCTGGCGCTCACGGCTTGCCCAGGTTCTCCACAGAGACGTCTCGGTACCGATCGCCCTCGGAGATGAGGAGGACCGGGATGTCGTTCCGGATGGGGTACTTCCGACCGCAGCCGGGGCTCTGGCAGACCAGCCAGGCATCGTGGACCAGGGCCAGGCGCCCCGGGTCTTGCTCGGCCTGGCGGCGCTCCGGATCGGTCACGCAGGCCGGGCACCGGAGGAGGTCTTCCTCAAGGAGCCGTTGGGTATTGGGTCCGATGGACATACCCGCCTCCCGCACAGGTGTGGAAAGGGGATCGCGTGCGGGAGCAAGTATAGCACAAGGGGCCTGATGGAGGAAATCGGGCGCGGGACCTGCCCTCACCCCCGGCCTTCGGGCTTCCCTCCCTCTCCGCAGTTAAGCAAAGTCTTAGGGGAAAATAGAATGCTCGCCCGATGCCCGGAAGCCCTTCTCCGTGGTACACTATGGGATGGCGTGGGTCACCACGCCAGGCTCCGAAGGCCGGGCCTGGAAGGGCTGTTGCGGCTTCCTGCCCAAAGGGGCAAAGGCCAAGGACGAACTCAACGGAGGTGTAAGGAGATGACCCAATCAGAAACCCCTTTGCTGGACGACCTGGAAAAGGGGCCGTGGCCAAGTTTCGTCAAGGAGATCAAGCGGGCCGGTGAGAAGAAGCCAGCCGCCATGGACCTCCTCCGCCAGCTGGAACTCTCCTATAAGGAGAAGGTCGGCCACTGGAAGCACGGCGGCATCGTGGGGGTGATGGGGTACGGCGGCGGCGTCATCGGCCGCTACTCCGACCGGCCGGACCTCTTCCCCGCTGTGGAGGCCTTCCACACCTTCCGGGTCAACCAGCCTACCGGCTGGTTCTACACTACGGAGGCCCTCCGCGCCCTGTGCGACGTGTGGGATAAGCACGGCAGCGGCCTGACCAACTTCCACGGCAGCACCGGCGACATCATCCTCCTGGGTGCTCCCACGGAGCACCTGCAGGCTTGCTTTGACGACCTGGCGGAGATCGGCTTTGACCTGGGCGGCTCCGGCTCCGACCTGCGCACGCCCAGCGCCTGCGTCGGCCCGGCCCGGTGCGAGTACGCCTGCATTGACACCCTGGACCTCTGCCGGGAGATCACCCTGACCTACCAGGACGAGATCCACCGGCCCATGTGGCCCTACAAGTTCAAGATCAAGATCGCCGGCTGCCCCAACGACTGCGTGGCCTCCATTGCCCGCTCGGACCTCTCTATCATCGGCGTGTGGCGGGACAACATCCAGGTGGACGCCGACGCAGTGCGGGAGTACGCCCAGAACGGCCTGGACATCCAGGCTGAGGTGGTGGACCTGTGCCCCACGGAGTGCATGTCCTGGGACGCCCAGACGCAGACGCTGCGCATCAACGACCGGGAGTGCAACCACTGCATGCACTGCATCAACCTGATGCCCAAGGCTCTGCGGCCCGGCAAGGACCGGGGAGCGGCGGTCCTCATCGGTGGGAAAGCGCCCATCGTCCACGGCGCGCAGATGGGCTGGGTGATCGTCCCCTTCATGAAGGTGGAACCGCCCTACACGGAACTCAAGGAACTCATGGAGAAGATCTGGGACTGGTGGGATGAGAACGCCCGCATGCGGGAGCGCGTGGGCGAACTGATCCGCCGGCTGGGGATGCGGAACTTCCTGAAGGCTGTGGGCCTCAAGCCTGTGCCGCAGATGGTCTTCCGCCCCAGGGCCAACCCGTACTACTTCTGGGATCCCGAGGAGGTGAAATAAGCCATGGCCAAGACAGATTTCGGGCCCCCCGATTACCGGGAGATGATCCCGCCCATCATCGCACGGAACTACGGCAAGTGGCGCTACCACGAGCGGCTGCGGCCTGGCGTCCTCAAGCACGTGAGCGAGACGGGCGAGGCCCTCTACACGGTGCGCGTTGGGTCGCCCCGCCTGCTGAGCACCGATACCGTCCGGGAGATCTGCGACCTGGCCGACCGCTACTGCGAGGGGCACCTGCGCTTCACCAGCCGCCACAACATTGAGTTCCTGCTCTCGGACGAGAAGAAGGTCCAGCCCCTCCTGGACGAACTGAAGGCCAAGGGCTGGCCGGTGGGTGGCACTGGCCATTCGGTGAGCAACATCGTCCACACCCAGGGGTGGATCCACTGCCACACCCCGGCCACCGATGCCTCCGGCATCGTCAAGGCCCTGATGGACGAACTCCTGCCCTACTTTGAGAGCATGGAACTGCCGGCCCTGTGCCGCATCTCCCTGGCCTGCTGCCTGAACATGTGCGGCGCGGTCCACTGTTCCGACATTGCCATCACCGGCATCCACCGCAAGCCGCCGCGGATTGACCACGACCGGCTCAAGAACATCTGCGAGATCCCCAACGTCATCGCCGCGTGCCCCACGGGGGCCATCCGGCCGGACCCCAAGCGCCAGAGCGTCACCGTGAACGAGGAACGCTGCATGTACTGCGGCAACTGCTACACCATGTGTCCGGCCATGCCCATCGCGGACCCGGACGGCGATGGGGTCTCCATCTGGGTGGGCGGCAAGGTGTCCAACGCGCGCAAGCCACCCATGTTCTCGCGCCTGGTCATCCCCTACCTGCCCAACAACCCGCCCCGCTGGCCCGAGACCGTGGAAGCCGTCAGGAACATCCTGGAGACCTGGGCCAAGCACGCCCGCAAGCACGAGCGGATGGGCGAGTGGATTGAGCGCATCGGTTGGGAACGCTTCTTTGAACTGACGGGCATCCCCTTCAAGGAACAGCTGATTGACGACTACGACCTGGCCATTGACACTTTCAGGACGGCGGCGACCTTCAAGTACTAGTCCCAGCGCAGGGACAAGGAGGGCCAGACGATGGCAGAAGAAGTGACGGAGGAGTTGAAGGAGCGGGTGGTGGCCTTCTTCAAGGAGAAGAACAAGAAGATGACCACCCGGGATGTGGCCAAGGGCATGGACCTGGACCACAGGCTGGTCAAAGAGGCCATCCGAGAGCTGGTGAACGAGGGCACCCTGGAGTTCGTCTCCTTTGGGGGGGCCACGTTCGTCCAACTCCCCGAGAAGAAGGACTGAGCCTGGCCTGGAAGGCAGGTCGGAAAGGAGGTAGATGATGCCGACCATTGAACTGGGTGGGAAGACCTACGTCGTGGATGAAGACGGTTTCCTGCAGGAGCCGGAGAAGTGGAGCGAGGAGTTCGCCCGCCTCTACGCCCCGATGGAAGGGATCCAGGGCGAACTGACCGACGACCACTGGAAGGTGATCCGCTACCTGCGGGATTACTACCTCCAGTTCGGGATCGCGCCCATGATCCGGAAACTGTGCAAGGAGACCGGCTTCAGCCTGAAGTACATCTACGAACTCTTCCCGTCCGGGCCGGCCAAGGGAGCCTGCAAACTGGCAGGTCTGCCGAAACCGACCGGCTGCGTGTGAGCACGGCTCGCCGCCGCGCAATGGGGCCAGAGGGCGCGCCACCTGCCCGCTGGCCCCATTGCCGGAGCGCGCCGGACATCCGTCCCTTCTTCAGGAGGCCTGGATGGCGACGGGCAACCTGACAACCGATGCCGTGGCCTATTTCTTCGTGGGCCTGGGCTACCTGGCGGCGGGGGTCTTCCTGCTGGGGCTCCTGAGGCGGCTCTACGTCTTCCTGCGGGCGCCGGTCCCCCTGAAGATCACCCTCACCCCAGGCCCTACGACCTACGCCGGCGTGGTCCGGCGCATGGCCGGGCAGGTGCTCCTCTTCCCGCACCTCTTCCGGGCGGACCTGCCCCTGTGGCTGGGCAGCCTGACGTTCCACTTCTCGCTCCTCCTGGTGCTCCTGCGGCACCTGCGGTACTTCCTCTACCCGGTGCCGCAGTGGGTGGTGGACCTGCAGCCCTGGGGCGTCTATGCCGGGTACGTGATGCCCGCGGCCGTCGTCTTCCTGTTCTGGAGGCGGCTGGCGCGGGACCGGGAACTCTACCTCACCGGCCCCCTGGACTTCGGGGTCCTCATCCTCCTGGGTGGCATCGGGGCGAGCGGGCTCATCCTGCACTACTACGCCCGGGCCTACCTGGTGGACGTCAAGGCGTTCATCCTCAGCCTGCTCAGCCTGAATCCCACCGCACCGCCCATGCATCCCGTGTTCCTTCTGCACTTCTTCCTGGTGGCGGTGCTTCTGATCTACTTCCCCTACGGGAAGTTGGTGCACATGATCGGCATCCTCTTCAGCCCGACCCTGAACCAGCGCTTCAACGTGCGCCGGAAGCGCCACCTGAACCCCTGGGACTTCCCAGTGGACTGAGGCTGGTGCCGGTTGCGAGGAGAGAGGTTGCGTATGGCCTTTCGGTTGGACATCCCACCTCTGGAGCCCGGCGTGGCCGCTGAGTGGCAGTGCTACGCGGCGAAGCCCAAGGACATGCGGGCCATCCACTTGCCGGAGGAGCGGGTGGAAGACTGGCAGCGGCGCGCCGTGGATAAGTTGCAGGAACTGCTCCTCAAGATGCGCTCGCTCCAGGTTTACCTGGACATCTGCGCCCAGTGCGGGGCCTGTGCCGCCAAGTGCCAGTTCTACCTGGGCACGGGCGACCCCAACAACATGCCTGTCCAGAGGGCGAACCTCCTGCGCAAGGTCTACCGCTACTACTTCACCCCTGTGGGGCGGCTGTTCGGCCGGGCGGCCGGCGCGGAGCCCCTCACGGAAGAGGTGCTCCGGGAGTGGTACACCTACTTCTACCAGTGCTCCGAGTGCCGCCGCTGCTCGGCCTTCTGCCCCTACGGCATAGATACCGCCGAGATCACCATCGCCGCCCGGGAGATCATGGCCTCCATCGGCGTGGCGACCAAGTACGTCACGGAAGTGGTGGCCAAGGTCTACGAGACGGGCAACAACCTGGGCATCCCGCCCCTGGCGTGGAAGGACAACTGCGAGTTCCTGGAGGAGGAACTCTACGAGGAGACCGGTCAGCGCATCCGCCTGCCGGTGGACGAAGAGGGGGCGGAGGTCCTGCTGGTGCCGCCCTCGGCCGACAACTTCGCCAACACCGACACCATGATCGGCTACGCCAAGATGTTCCACGCCGCGGGCATCTCGTGGACCACCAGCACCTACTGCAACGAGGCGGGGAACTTTGGCCTCTTCCTGAACTACCGCAACCTGAAGCAGGTCAACAAGCGCATCCTGGACGCAGCCCGCATGCTGCGGGTGAAGAAGGTCGTCTGGGGCGAATGCGGCCACGCTTGGCGCGCTGGCATCGCCTTCACCGACACCATGAACGGGCCGATGGACTTCCTGGAGGTGCCCTATCCCATCCACATCTGCGAGTTCACGTGGGACCTCCTTCGGCGCGGCGCCTTCCGGATTGACAAGAGCGCCAACGACGAACTCCTGGTCACCTACCACGACCCGTGCAACGTGGCCCGCGCCGGCCAGTTGCTGGAGGAGCCACGGGCCATCCTCCGCGCCACCTGCAACCGCTTCGTGGAGATGCCAGCGGACACCATCCGCGAGAGGACCTACTGCTGCGGCGCGGGGGGCGGCCTCCTCACCGACGAGATCATGGAGGTCCGCATGGCCGGGGGCAAGCCCCGCGCTGAGGCCGTGCGCTACGTGGGGGCGAACTACGTGGCCACGCCCTGCGCCATCTGCAAGGCCCAGCTCCCCGAGGTGATGAAGCACTGGCGCGTGGAGGTGGATGGCGAGGTGGTCCGCGTGGGGGGCGTGCACGACCTCTTGGGCCGGGCCCTGATCCTGTGAGGGGGGATGCGGATGACGG
>DAOTYM010000068.1:0-1670 GCA_034434775.1 Anaerolineae bacterium
AGAGGTTCCAGCACCCTGAAAGGGGGAAGAGGGACGTGGGCCGCAGGTCCCCTAGGGGCCTGCGGCCCGGTGCCCCCCACCTTGCCCACAGCAAGGGGTGAGCCCTGAGGCACATGGGCGCAGGACCATGAAAGAAGGGGCGTTGGGCATCGGGATCATCGGGGCGGGCCAGGCTGGCCAGCGGCATGCTCAAGCCTTTGCCCGCTTGGCGGACAGCGTGCGCATCGTGGGTGTTGCCGACGTGGATGAAGCGCGCGCCCAGGCCCTGGCTTCAGCCTGTGGAGCCCAGGCCTTCACCGACAGCCGAGCCCTCCTGGATGAGAGGCCCGATGCGGTCGTCATCTCTCTGCCCCACTATCTGCACAAAGAGGCTGGCCTGGCAGCGGCCGAAGCTGGCGCCCACATCTTGATGGAAAAGCCCCTCGCCCCCACCCTGGAGGACGCCCAGGCCATCGTGGAGGCCTGCCGAAAGCACAAGGTGTGTCTCGCCGTGGGGTTCGTCCACCGATACCGCACAGAGTTCCAGGAGGCGCACCGGCTCATCGCTTCTGGGGAGATCGGCGCGGTCACAGCGGTGGTGGACGTCTTCGGCCTTCCAGGAGGGCCCCATGTGCCCGGGTGGGTTTGGGAGAAGCGGCGTTCGGGAGGGGGGATCCTCCTGTACTCGGGCATCCACAGCGTGGACTGGCAGCGGTGGCTGGTGGGGAGCGAGATCGCGGAAGTTTTCTGCCGGACGGCGACCTACTCGGCTGGAATAGACGTGGAAGACAGCCTGGTCGGCACGTTGGCCTTCAGCAACGGCGCCCTGGGAGCCTTGGTGGGCAACCAGCCAGGCTACGCGGTGGCACCACGCACACGGCTGACCGAAATCTACGGCACCCGCGGGTGCCTCCGGCTGCGGGTTGGCGAGTTTCTGGAACTGTGCCGGGAAGATCGGGCCTACCGCCTGGACGTGGCGCGGGACGACCCCTTCGTCGCCCAGGCCCGCGAGTTCGTGACGGCTGTGCGCGAAGGCCGGGAGCCTTGGATCTCCGGGCAGGACGGCCTGCGGGCACAGGAGGCCTGCGAGGCGATGTACCGCTCCGCCAGGGAGAACCGCCCGGTGGTGCTGGACACCGCGAGGTGCAGAGGGTAAGGGGACATGGCTCTCCTTCTGCGCAACCACGAAGTCCGGGGCCTGATGGACCTGCGCCAGTACATTGAGGCGGTGGAGGCCGGCTACCGGGAGGTAGGCTTGGGGAGGGGTGTCAACTTCCCGCGCCAGAACTTGTGGATCCAGGGGGACGCCCGGGACTCGGTGGGAGGCGGACACCTGGCCCCCGGCGCCAAGGCCTCCTTCAAGTTCAAGGCCGCGCTGCTGCCAGGGCTGGGAAGCGCGGGCGTGCAGCCCTACACAGCAGGGCTCCCTGGGGGCCTGCACACGTACCTCATGCTCTTTGACACGGATACCGGAGCCCTTGTAGCCATCATGGAAGTGCTGTACTACGACTGGCTCAAAACTGCAGCGACGGCTGCCGTGGCGACCAAGTACTTGGCCCCGGAAGGGAGCAAAGTGGTGGCCCTCTTCGGGACGGGGCGGCATGCCCGCACGCAATTGCACGGCCTGTGCGCCGTGCGGCCCATCCAACGGGTGCAGGCCTACAGCCGGCGCAGGGAGCCGAGGGAGGCGT
>DAOTYM010000069.1:0-6815 GCA_034434775.1 Anaerolineae bacterium
CTCAAGCCTAGCGTCGGCCTGCGCCGACGCGGCCGTGCAGGGGGACGGCTGGCGGAAGACGCCACCGATTCAAATCGGGGCTCAAAACCCGGCGTCGGCCTGCGCCGACGCGGCCGTGCAGGGGGACGGCTGGCGGAAGACGCCGCCGATTCAAATCGGGGCTCAAAACCCGGCGTCGGCCTACGCCGACGCGGCCGTGCAGGAGGCGGCTGGCGGAAGACGCCGCCGATTCAAATCGGGGCTCAGGCCCGGCGTCGGCCTGCGCCGACGCGGCCGTGCAGGGGGCGGCTGGTGGAAGACGCCGCCGATTCAAATCGGGGCTCAAGCCTAGCGTCGGCCTGCGCCGACGCGGCCGTGCTTTGTTCACACCCTCTCCACATCCTCTTCACAACTTCTTCACAACCCGGCGGTAAACTAGTGGCCGGAAACAGGGGAAAGCGGTGGCTTCCCCGTGCAAGAGGCAAACACACATTCCTTGAGGAGGATGTACAATGTCACGACGGGTCAAAGTTCTGGGGATTGTCGCACTGGCGGCCCTCCTGGTGGCGGCCTTCGGGGCCACCACTGCCCTCGCGTGGGGGCCGCGGGGCGGGGCCTCGGCCCCCGCGGCCGGGCCAGCCATGGGCCCCATGGGGTGGGGCGGACGCGGTTTCGGCTTCGGCCCCGGACGGGGCTTCGGAGGCACGTCCCTGATCGGGGTGGTGGCTGAGAAACTGGACATGTCGGTGGCAGACCTGGTGGCCGAACTCCAGGCCGGGAAGACCATCGCCCAGGTCGCCGAGGCCAAGGGCGTGGCCCTGGACACCCTGGTGGAGGCCGTGGTCGCTCCCCAGGCGGAAGCGCTGAAGCAGGCGGTGGAGGACGGCCGCGTCACCCAGGAGTGGGCCGACCTGATGCTCAAGCAGGTGCGGGAGAGGGTGGAGTACCAGATGACCCACACTCTGGACACCCCCGCGCTCCTCGGCCTGCGGGCTAGCCCCGGCTTCAACCTCTCGGCCATCGCCGAGAAACTGGGCATGACCACCCAGGAACTGGTGGATGCCCTGCAGTCCGGCAAGACCATCGCCCAGATCGCCGAGGAGAAGGGCGTGGACCTGGACACCCTGGTGGACCTCATCCTGAACAACATGCGGGATATGGTCCGGTACCGCCTGAGCAATCCGTGGGATGGCGGCCGGGGCTTCTGGGGTGGCCGGGGCATGCGCGGCGGCTTGTGGGGCGGCTGCGGCAGGTTCTGGGGCGGCGTGACCCCCACTCCGACGCCGGCTCCATCCACCTACTTCCCTTCAGCCTGACGCACCCTCTCTGGTTGGACCTGTGGGCGGGGCGGCTCCCCTGGGGGAGCCGCCCCGTCACTTTTGCCCCCCTGCGGTGTTAGTCACGGTAGCAGGCCCCCTTGCCGAGGCGTCAGGAGCGCGCCTCGGGCATGGGGTGCGTTGCACACCCGTGCCTTCTCGGAGGGGACGATGATCCACACCCCCATCTGCGACCTTCTGGGCATTGAGCACCCCATCCTGCAGGGCGGCATGGCCTGGGTGGCCACGGCGGAACTGGTCACCGCTGTCTCCGAGGCCGGCGCGCTGGGCATCCTGGGCGCGGGCAACGCGCCGCCGGAGTGGGTGCGGGAGCAGGTCCGGGCCATCCGCGCCCGCACCAAGAGGCCCTTTGGCGTCAACGTGCCCATGTTCTCCCCCACCGTGGAGGAGACCCTGCGCGTCTGCGTGGAGGAGAAGGTCCCCGTGGTGACCACGGGGGCGGGCAACTCCGGCCCCTTCATCCCCATGCTCAAAGAGGCGGGCATCAAGGTGGTGCCGGTGGTGGCCTCTGTGGCCCTGGCCAAACGGCTGGTGCGGGCCGGCGCCGACGCCATCATCGCCGAGGGGATGGAGTCCGGAGGGCACGTGGGCGACGTCTGCACCCTGCCCCTGGTGCCCCAGGTGGTGGACGCGGTGGACGTGCCCGTCATCGCGGCGGGCGGCTTCGCCGATGGCCGGGGCCTGGCCGCAGCCCTGGCCCTGGGCGCGGCCGGGGTCCAGATGGGCACGCGCTTCATCTGCACGGAGGAGTGCATCGCCCATCCCAACTACAAACAGCGCATCGTGCAGGCCAACGACCGGGCCACCATCGTCACCGGCTACGCCCTGGGCCACCCCGTGCGCGCCATCCGCAACCCCATGACCACGTACTTCGCCGAACTGGAGCGGAAGGGCGTGGACGAGGCGGAACTCATCGCCCTGGGGACCGGGAAATTGCGCCTCGCTGTGGAGCAGGGGGATGTGGAGCAGGGCTCCCTCATGGCCGGGCAGGTGGCCGGCCTGATCCACGACGTGGTCCCCGTGCGCGACCTCATCCAGCGCATCGTGGCCGAGGCAGAGGCCACCATCGGCCGCCTCCAAACCCTGCGCAGGTAGGCACCCACGCCCGCCCCGGGCGGCTTCAGCGCCCCCCGATGCGGTAGACGGCCATGTTCTCGCCGCCCAGCATGGGGGCCCACGGCGCGCCGGTCCGGAAGACGGGCTGGAGGCGCGGGTCCTGCACCATGCGGGGGTACCAGGAGGGGAAGGTCACCAGGTAGTCCGCGCCGCGGGCGAGGATGTACCGGAGGAGCGCATCTTCGTCCCGGATGAAGGGGATGACCTCCGGCGAGACCAAGCCCGCCAGGTCCACCAGGTCCCGGGGGCAGAAGTACCCGATGGCCCCGATGTCGTGCACGGCGATGAGGGCATCCTCCGGCGTGTGGGCTTCCAGCCAGCGCGCCGTGGCCACCAGTTCCGTTTCAATGAAGCGAGTGTCCCAGTGATAGGCCCGGGCGCCGAGGGCCAGAAAGGCCAGGGCGCAGGCTCCGTAGGCCAGGAGCCAGGCCCGGCTCGCCGCGCGCACGAGCAACCTTTCTGCGCCTGGCCGCACCCAGCGCCAGCACCCGACGCCCCCCAGGACCAGGAGGGCGGGGATCAGCGGCATCAGGTAGCGGCCGTGCTGGTAGGTCACCGGGAGGCGCACAGCATACACGGCGATGGCCGTGAGCGCCCAGCCGGCCAGGGGAACCAGGGCCCGCCGCACCCGGCGCCCGGCCTCCGCGGGGCCGCGCCACCCCGGCCAGACCAGGGCGGCCAGCCCCGGCAGGAGGAGGACCTGCGCGCCCACCCAGGGCGTGGCCGCGAGGCGCAGGAGCCGCACCCCCAGGGGGAAGGCGCGGGCTACCTCCTGGTATTCCGCCTGCTTGGCGTAGAAGGTGTTGGGCCAGGGCGTTCCCGAGGCCGTCCAGTTGGCGAAGAGGTAGGGGGCCAGCGGGAGGAGCGCCCCGCCGAGGGCCGCGGCCGCCAGGGCCAGGAGCCGGGGGACCCGCTCCCGGCGCACCAGGCGCAGCGCACCGTCCAGGCCGAGCCACAGGGCCAGGAGCAGGCCATCGGGGCGCGTCAGCACCAGGAGCCCGGCCAAAAGCCCCAAGGTGCCCGCCTGCCGGGCCGTCCAAGGGCCTTCCGCGGCACGCAGGAAGCCCCAGAAGAGGGCCAGGGCCAGGAAGGCGACGAGGATGGTCTCCATCCCCGACAGGGCGGCCCAGGCCATGTGCCACTCCGTCACGACCAGCACGCCCAGGCCCCAGGCCGCGCCCTCCGGGAGGCCCAGGGCGCGGCCCACCTGCCAGGCCAGCCACCCACTCCCCAGGAGGAGGGCCGTCCCCAGCGCGTAGGCCCAGGCCCGCGGGTCCAGGCCCACCAGGTGCCCGGGCACCAGGAGGAGCGTCCAGAGGGGCGAGGTGGAGCCCGCGCTCACCTGGCCCCCGGTGTACGTCCACCGGCCAGTGTGGGCCAGGCTGCGGGCGTAGGTCTGGTGGATCCAGGCGTCGTCCAGGGGGAAGCCCAGGCCCCCCTGCGTCCCGGCCCACAGGAGGTACAGCCCCACCGCCCCGAGGCCCAGGGCCACGAGCGCGGCCCCGCGGGCGCGCTGATCCCCCCTCATGGCCCACCCTCCACGGCAAAGAGAGTTGCGTCCCCCCACCGCTGGAGGGGGCGGAGGCGCGGGTGCGCCTCTCGGCCCTCGTACAGGCCCTTGAGGGGCCAGGGGTGGTTCGCCTCCAGGAGGAGGTAGCGGACCCCGTAGCGGTCGGCGGCGGCGAGGACCACCTCCACCGGTTCGTTGGGGATGGCCAGGGTGGGCCGCCCGCTGAAGTAGGTGTAGCAGGGCGGATTGACCACCATCAGGCGGTCGTCGGGAGCGGCGTGCCCAGCCAGCCAGGCCTCCACCTGGGGGTAGAGCGCGTCCCGCTCGTTCCAGGGAGGCAGAGTTCCGCCCCCCCAGAGGGCCCGGGCGTAGAGCGCACCGCTCACGAGGGCCGAGAGGGCCAAAAGACCTCCCGCAAAGACGCGGGCTGCCCTCACCGGGCGCCAGTGCCGCCGGATGCGGCAGGCCCACGCCACGGCCGCCTCCAGGCCCGGCCCCACCGCGGCGTAGAGGGAGGGCAGGAGGGCCGTCCCGGAGTGGAAGAGCGCGCCCCGCGGCCCCGGGGCCGAGAAGGCCAGGCTCATGGCCCCGTAGAGGAGCACCCCGTAGAGTGCCGCCACCTGGACCCAGGCCCTCCGCCGCCACCGCCAGAGGCCCCACACGGCCAGGGGCGCGGCGAAGACCTGGAGCCAGACCGCCACCACGGTCTGGGCGTTGGTCCACAGAGCCTCCGCCTTGCTGCGGAGGATGTTCGGGAGGCCCCAGGCGAGGTACCCTTCCAAGGTGAGTTCCCGGCCGTAGGCGAAGAGGTCGTCGTAGTCCCGCAGGAAGAGGGTGGCGAGGCCCCCGGCCGGCAGGGGCCGCCCGAGGACCCGCAGGTTGCGGGCGAACCACGGGGCTATCACCAGGAGGTAGGCCCCCAGGGCCAACCCAGCGGATGCCGCGGCCTTCTGCCACCGGCTGGCCTGCCCGCGGCCCTGGCGCGCCGCGGCCCCCCACGGCAGGGCGACGGCCAGCACCGCCAGGAGCAGGCCGTCGGCGCGCGTCAGGTGGGCCAGGCCCCCCAGCGCGCCAGCCAGGGCGAAGGGCCACGGCCCAGGCCGTTCCAGGCCCCAGGCCAGCGCCAGGAGCACCAGGGCCCCCACCAGGCCGAAGAGGGCGAAGCCGTCCGGCGCGGGCCAGTAGACCAGGTAGAAGCCAGAGAAAGCCGCAAGCCCCCCGGCCAGGACCCCCTGCCACCGCGCACCGCCGCTCCAGCGCGCCAGAGCGTAGGCCAGGGGCGGCAGGCACGCGGAGAGGACGACGTTCGCCGCCTGAGCCACCCGCAGGCCCGGGCCCGCCACGCGGAAGGCCAGGGCCAGGAGCACCGAGGGCAGCGGCATCCAGTAGAGGTGGCTGGGGTGCGGGAGGCCGGCCGGGTCGTCCAGGTAGTTCCAGAGGGAGTTCTCCCAGAACCCCCGCCCCTGGTAGAGGGCCACTGCGCCGTTGTAGTAGTAGCAGGCGTCCATGTAGCCCGGCACCCGGAGCGGCCACGCCGCCAGCCCGTGGAGCAGCACCGTGCCTACCAGGAGCGAGGCCAGGTAGGGCCACTCCTCCCGCAGGAAGGAGCGAAGCGGGGGCGCGCCGGGGCCGCTCATGGCCCTCCTCCCTGGCGGACCCACACCGCGGCCACCCCGTCGCGGTAGGCTTCCGTCCAGCCGGCTTCCTCCTGCAGCCAGAGGTCCAAGAGGGACCCCGCCTCCACCAGGGCGAAGCGGACGCGGTAGCGTTCCAGCACGGCCTGCCACCCCGGCTGGGCCCAGGCCACCTGCAGGACCTCCCGCAGGAAGGGGTCGTCGTAGAGGTCCGTGCGCCCATCCACGAAGACGGGGTAGTCGGGGTACAGTTCCCAGAGGCAGAAGCCGCCCCAGTTGTACGGGTTGAACATCTCCCGGGGCGGCCGCGCTGCCCGGATGAAGGCCAGGGCGTCCACAGGGTAGGTCTGGCGGAGCGCGTCCTCCGTGACGGAGGCGACGTAAGCCGCCTTCCCCGCCGCGGCCAGGAGGGCCACCGCCAGGACCGCCGCGTTCAGGGCCGGCCGCGCGGGAGGAGGGGTTGCCGGGGTTGCCTTCGCCCAGAGGGCGGAAAGGCGCGGCGCCTGGCGCAGCCGCTCCAGCACCAAAGAGCCGTGCTCGGCCAAGGTGGGGGCCATCACTAGGGCCGCCAGGCTGATGTTCCGCCCACCCAGGAAGGCCATATAGGCGAAGGCCGAGACGGCCAGGAGGTCCCGCAGCGCGGGCCTCCGGGGGCTCAGGGCCCAGGCCAGGGCTGTGGCCAGGAGCAGGGCCAGGAAGGGCCACACCCAGGGCTGGTGGAAGTCCGGCGAGGCCCACTCCTGGATGAGGTGCTGGAGGGCCTCCATCCGCACCGTCTGGAAGGGGAGCAGGAGGACCCGGTAGGTGTGGGGGTTCAGGCACGTGGCAGCCAGGCCCAAGAGCCCGGCCAGGGCCAGGCCCTCCATGCGCCGCCAGGAGAGGGCCTCCGCCGTGGCCCAGCCCAGGGCCCGCTCCAGGACATCGCCGGCCAGGGTGCAGGCGATGAGGATGATCCCCGCGGGGAACCCTCCGTGGGCGTTGGCCCACAGGGCGAAGAGGGGCACGAGGGCCCAGTGGACGCGGCTTTGGGAGTCCCGCCGGTGGCGGTCCAGGAGCCAGAGGGTCAGGCTCAGGAAGGCGAAGGTGACCATCTGGGGCCGCGGGACCCAGGTCACCGCCGAGGCCACCGCCACGAGGACCAGGACGAAGGCCCGCACGAAGAGGCTCCCCCGCAGGACCCGGGCCAGGGGCACGAAGGCGAGGACCACCGAGAGGGCCGTCGCCACCATCAGGGCCGCG
>DAOTYM010000070.1:0-6928 GCA_034434775.1 Anaerolineae bacterium
CTACCGCGCCCCGCGCCTGGAGCAGGACCTGGGCATCCGGGAGGTCTGGCTGAAGGACGACGGCCGCAACCCCACCGCCTCCCTCAAGGACCGGGCCAGCGCCGTGGGGCTGGCCAAGGCCTGGGAACTGGGCCACCGCCGGATGGTCGCCGCCAGCACGGGGAACGCGGCATCTTCCCTGGCTGGCTTGGCCGCCAGCATGGGCGTGGAGACGGTCATCTTCGTCCCCGAAACCGCCCCCAAGGGGAAACTGGCGCAACTGCTCATCTTCGGCGCGACCCTGGTCGCCGTGCGGGGCACCTACGACCAGGCCTTTGACCTCTCGCTGGAGGCCACCCGCCTCTACGGCTGGTATTCCCGCAACACCGCCTACAACCCCTACCTCTCCGAAGGGAAGAAGACCGCCGTCCTGGAACTGTGCGAGCAACTGCGCTGGCAGGCGCCGGACCGCATCTTCGTCTCCGTGGGGGATGGGTGCATCATCGGCGGCCTGTGGAAGGGGCTGCGGGACCTCCTGGCCCTGGGCTTCATTGAGCGCATGCCGCGCCTCGTCGGCGTCCAGGCCGAGGGTTCGGCAGCGCTGGCCCGGGCCTGGGCCCGCGGCACGGAAGAGGTGGAACCGGTGGAACCCCACACCCTGGCCGATTCCATCTCCGTCGGCCTGCCCCGGGACCGGGTCAAGGCGCTGCGCGCCGTGCGGGAGACGGGGGGCGAGTTCGTCACCGTCTCCGACGAGGCCATCCTGGAGGCCATGCGCGTCCTGGGCCGCGAGTGCGGCATCTTCGCCGAGCCCGCCGGCGCGGCCAGCCTGGCTGGCCTCCTGCAGATGGCGCGGGCCGGCCGCATCGGCAGCGACGAACGGGTGGCCGTCCTCATCACGGGCAACGGCCTCAAGGACGTGGAGAGCGCCCTGCGGGCTGTGGGGGAGCCGTACCGCATTGAACCGACGGTGGAGGCCCTGAGGGCCTTCGTGCGCCGCGCCGGCCTGACCTGAGGGGGCCCCCCGCTGGAGGAGAGGAAGAAGAGACCCCGGGATGGGACCTAGGCAGGTGGAGGAGGAGTGACAGACTGGAGCACCGTAGCTCAAGCCCTCATCGGGCTGGCCATCCTCATCGTAGTGGGGTGTTTTGCCGCCGCGTACGTCCAGTTTCTGCGGGGCAAGTACTACTTTGAGCGGGAGGAGGGCGGGAAGCGGGCCCGCAACCTCGGCTACCTCCTCGCCTTGCTCCTCCTGCTCCTCCTGGGCGTGCGCATCGCCACCCCCTGGCTCAACCCCTTCGTCGCCGACCTTTCCCACCGCCTGGCCTGGGAGGGGCTGGGCCGGCAGCGCGCCAGGACGCCGCCTCCGACGGTGGCCCTGCCCACCCTCACTCCGCCGCCGTCGCCAAGGGCGGCTGCGGCCTCTCCCCCTCCGCTGACCCCCGTCCCGCCTCCCCCTTCCACCCCCACGTTTACCCCGCCGCCCACCCCCACCTCCACCCCTTCCCCACGCCCCACGGCCCAGGGCCAGCACTTCCGAGCGCTCATCCTGGCCCGCGGCATCACGAACGACAAGCAGCCCGTAGCCGAGGGAACGGCCTTCACCCTGGACGACCGCCCAGTGTACGTCTTCTTTGAGTACCAGGGCATGACGAACGGGGTGCGCTGGGGGCAGGAATGGCGTCGCGGGGATGAGGTGCTGGGGAGAGAGGACGCCCTCTGGGAATGGGGCAGCACCGGGCGGGCGTGGGTCTACTTCGTCCCTCCGTTCGGGTGGACCGTCGGCACCTACGAAGTCCGCCTGTATGTGGAGGGCCGCTTGGAAGCGGCCGCCCAGTTCACCATGGAATGAGGCTCATCTCACCCCTTCGGGCCTGCGGTCAGCCGCCACAAGACGCGCCCGTCCTGCACCTCGTAGGCCACGAGGTCCAGGCCGTGCAGGTAACTCAGGTGGCTGAGGACCGTGGCCCGCGCCATGCTGAACTCGCCCAGACGGTGGAGCGGAGCCCCCATCCCCCGGAAGACGCGGGCCACCACCTCCTCTTCGGACATCGGGCCTCCTGCCAGGAGCGCTTGGATGGCCGCGCACGTCCCCTCAATGGCCTCCCGGTTGGCCTGGAGGAGCGGGGCGATCTCCCGGCGGGGTTCCCCGTGGCCGGGGACGTACCACTCCGCCCGCACCGACTCCAGGCGTTCCAGGGTCTGCAGTTTGAGGGAGACGCTGTAGGTGTAGGGGAGGCCGGAGGCCAGTTCCGCCTCGCTCGCCAGGGCATCCCCCAGGAAGAGGACGCCCTCCACCAGGTAGCCCATGTGGCCGCGGGTGTGGCCGGGCAGGTGCAGGGCTTCCACCCGCACGCCAGCCAAGCGCAGGGTTCCTTCGCACACCACGGCGTGGACCGGGGCCCCCTCGGGGAGGAGGCGGCGCGTGGTCATCCCCGCCACCGGCTCCGCACCCCCGAAGAGGAAGACCATGCCCCACTCCGGGGACCGCACCCACGTGGCCTCGTGCTCCGGCGCGTAGAGCCTCGCCCCGGCCTCGCGCACCAGGTAGGCGTTGCCGCCCGTGTGGTCCCCGTGGGCGTGGGTGTTGAGGACGGCAGCGGGCCGCAGGCCCCTTTCCGCAAGCATCTCGGCGATCTGGCGGCCCGAGCGGCTCCCCATCCCCGAGTCCACAACGAGGGCCTGGCCTGCCTGCCCCACCACCACACCGCAGTTCACCGGCCCCTTGAGCACAGCCACGCGGGGCGTGAGCGCAAGCCATTCCACGGTGGGCAACCTCCACGTCTTTGTCAGGGCCTGGCTGGGCGCAGGTCCTGCACGTTCAGCTGCAGGCGCTTCTCCCCGTTCCACTCGCCGGGCTCCAGGGAGTAGACCACATCCGCCCGCGCCGGCACTTCGTCTCCCCAGTCCTTATAATGAAAGGCGATGGCATCCCACACGGCCCGGCCATCGGAGAGGAGGAGGCGCAGGTGCTGCCCGTCCTTGCCCACCGGGCGCGCTTCGCGCACCACCACATCCCGGCTGAGGAAATAGGGCACAGGGTTGCCCTCCCCGAACGGCTCCAGGAGCGCCAGGAGGTCCGCCACCTGCCAGGTCACCTCCGAGAGGGGGATGACGGCATCTATCTCCAAGGACGGCTCTAGGGCTTGATCCCCCAGCGCCTCCCTGGCGATGTCCTCCAGCCTCTCCTCCAGGGCGGGCAGGCACGCGCTGGCACAGGTGAAGCCGGCCGCGGCCGCGTGGCCTCCGTGCCGCACCAGCAGGTCCGCGCACTGGTCCAGGGCCTGGGTGATGTGGAACTCTGGGATGCTGCGGGCCGACCCCTTGCTGAACTCTGGCCCTTTCTCCACTACGATGCTGGGCCGGTAGTACTCCTCCACCAGGAGGCTGGCGACCAGGCCCACGATGCCGGGGTGGAAGTCCTCCCCGGCCACCAACAGGAGGTGTCGCTCCGCCGCCCCGGCGGCCTCCAGATGCCGCCGTGCCCGGTCAAAGACGTCCCGCGTCATCTCCTGCCGCTCGCGGTTCAGGGCCTCCAATTGGTCCGCCAGGTCCTGGGCGATCTCCCGGTGCGGCGTGGCCAGCAGTTCGTACCCCAGGGTCGCCGTGGCGATACGGCCGGCAGCGTTCAGGCGCGGGGCCAGGATGTACCCGATGCAGGCGGTGGTGATCTGCCCTGGCCGCAGCCCGGCCCTCTCCACCAGGGCCCGGATGCCTGGGCGGTTCGCTTCGTTCAGGAGGGCCACGCCCCGGCTGCTCAGGGCCCGGTTCTCCCCCGTCAGGGGGACGATGTCCGCCACGGTCCCCAGGGCCACCAGGTCCAGGAACTCCTCGGGGGAGGGGGGCTCCTCCGTCCCCCGTCTGACCGGGACCTGTCGCTCCACCCGCAGGAGCGCTTCGGCCACCTTGTAGGCCACCCCCACCCCGGAGAGGTCCTTGAAGGGATAGGGGCATCCCGGCTGCTTGGGGTTGACCACGGCCACGGCGGGCGGCAGGGCGGTCCCCGGCCAGTGGTGGTCGGTGACGATGACGTCCAGGCCCCGCTTTCGGGCGAAGGCCACCTCTTCCACCGAACGGATGCCGCAATCCACCGAGACGAGCAGCCGAACGCCGTGCTCCTGCAGCCGGGCCAGGGCCTCTCGGTTGAGGTCGTACCCTTCGTCCACCCGGTGGGGGATGTAGGGGCGCACGTTTGCGCCGAGGGCCTGGAGCACTTGGGTGAGGATCACCGTGCTGGTGACCCCATCTACGTCAAAATCTCCGTAGACGACGATGGGCTCGTGCCGACGGATGGCCCAACGGATGCGGTCCACCGCCTCGCCCATCCCCTTGAGGGAGAAGGGCGAGGGCCCCTCCCACCGGCGTTCCAGGAAGGCCACGGCCTCCGCCCGGGTGCGGACGCCGCGGTGGTAGAGGATCTGGGCGAGGAGGGCCGGAAAGGGGGCCAGTTCCGCGCGCGCCTCGGGCGGGAGCGGGGGATGGATGTTCCAGCGCTTCCTGGGGTGGGTTGAGGAAGACAACCGGGCCACCTCGCCTGAGAGTGGGATTCCCAGGCCCCTGGCCTGGGAGCCGCCCCATTATAGCCGAAAGGCCCCGAGAGGGCAACGTCTTGCGTGGCTTGCAGCACCCCGCCCTCGGTTCCGCGGGTGGCCATGCCAGGGCACGTCCTAAAGTGCGCCGCTTTCTGACCCTTCCTTCCCCCCGGCACGGGAAGGGGCGAGGCAAGCCCCGCCCCTGCGCACCTCACCCATCCCTGTAGGGGCGATTCATGAATCGCCCCTACGGACTTCGCACGCGGAGAGGGCGGGGAGCTGGGGGGTAGGTGAGGTCTGTAGGGGCGCTTCGCGAATTGCCCCTGCCATTTTGGCCACCGATTCAAATCGGGGCTCAAGCAGGGCGTCGGCCTGCGCCGACGCGGCCGCGCAGGGGGGATAGCCCTCAGAGGCGAGGCGCGTCTCGCCCCTGCGCACCTCACCCATCCTGTAGGGGCGATTCATGAATCGCCCCTACGGACTTCGCACGCGGAGAGGGAAGGGGTTGGGGGGTAGGTGAGGTTTATAGGGGCAATCCATGCATTGCCCCTACAAACGAACGGCTTGGCGCGGGCGCAAGCTATTCGTTTATTTGTTGGCTCATTCGTTGACGGCCCTCAGGTCCACCGCCGCTTCTGGACCATGGCGCAGGTCCCGAAGACCACGTCTATGCCGTGCTCGCGGCAGTAGGCGATGGCCGCCTCAGATTCCGCCCCGGGCTGCATCCAGACCCGCTTGCCGCCCAGGCGGTGGATTTCCTGCACCACCTGCTCGGTGACGGCCGGCGGCACCACCAGGTCAAAGACGGCCGGCACCTCCGGCAGGTCGGCCACGGATCGGTAGAGGGGCTCGCCATCCACTTCGCCCCCTTTGGGGTTCACCCCGTAGACCTTGTAGCCCGCCGCCCGCAGGTCGCGGAAGATGCGGTTGCCGTACTTGCCGGGGTCCTGGCTCACGCCCACCACCGCCCAGACCCGCTCGTTCACGAATTCCCGGATCAGTTCCTCCATAGGGCGCATGGCCCTCCCCTCCAAGGTGGGTTCTCCTCAGCGGGGCCGTGGCTCCCGGCTGGGGAGGTAGATAGCCTCCGCCGGGCAGGCGGGGATGCAGGCATGGCAGCCGTAGCAGAGGCTGGCATCCACGAAAGGCGGCTCCTCCGGGTCTATCTGGAGGATAGCCTTGCTCTTGCAGACGGCGCGGGCCAGGCACTTGCGGCACACGCGGCACTTGGCCTCGTCCACCGCTGGGACCGCGGTCGCCTGCGTCTTGGTGAAGTCTACCACGGGCATGGGCACACCTCTAGATACCCCTATGGGGTATCTGATTATACTCAGCGGGGGGATCGGTGTCAAATCGGCGGGGCTGTCCCACCGCCTGCGGCGGAAGGCCTTCTTGATTTTCCCCCCAGTTTGGCTATAATCCCCCTGGGAGCGCCTCCCAAGAGAGACAGAGGAGAAAGGGTGCCGTGAACCTGGAACGCCGCATCGCCGTCGCCCGGGGTGAGGAGCCCGCCGACCTGGTCCTGCGCAACGCCCGCCTGGTCAACGTCCTCTCCGGCGAGGTCCACCCCACCGACGTGGCCGTCTGGGGTGGGTACGTCGTCGGCCTGGGCGAGGGGTACCAGGGGCGCGAGGAGGTGGACCTGGAAGGCTGCTATCTCTGCCCAGGCTTCCTGGACGGCCACCTGCACATAGAAAGCACCCTGCTCCAAGTGGCGGAGTTTGCCCGCACCGTGGTCCCCCACGGCACCACGGCGGTGGTCCTGGACCCCCACGAGATGGCCAACGTGGCCGGCGTGGACGGCATCCGCTACTTCCTGGAGGCCAGCGAGGGCGCAGCCTGCACCGTGTACGTCATGCTCCCCTCCTGCGTGCCGGCCACGGACATGGAGACCTCGGGCGCCGTCCTCACCGCTGACGACCTGGCCCCCTTGCTTGAACACCCGCGGGTCCTGGGCATCGCCGAGATGATGAACTACCCCGGCGTCCTCTTCCGCGTGCCGGAGGTGCTGCGCAAGGTCCGCCTCGCGGGAAGCCGCCCGGTGGATGGCCACGCCCCGGGCCTTTCGGGGCGGGACCTGAACGCCTACATCGCCGCCGGCATCCGCTCCGACCATGAGTGCACGGCCCTGGAGGAAGCCCGGGAGAAACTCCGCCGGGGGATGGCCATCATGCTGCGGGAAGGGACCACGGCCCACAACCTGCGGGACCTCCTCCCCCTGGTCACCCCGGCCAATGCCCGTCGCTTCATCCTGGTCAGCGACGACCGCCACCCCGACGACCTCATGGACCACGGCCACATGGACCACTCCCTGCGCCTGGCCATCGCCGCCGGCCTGGACCCCGTCGTGGCGATCCAGATGGCCACCCTGAACACGGCCGAGTACTTCGGCCTGCGGGACCTGGGGGCCGTGGCCC
>DAOTYM010000071.1:0-4892 GCA_034434775.1 Anaerolineae bacterium
GGAAAGCGCCTGGCAGGCGGAGGGCGGCTTCTGCCAGGGCCGCCCACAGGTCCTGTGGCTCCCCTGTGGCGGGCGCGGCGAGGAGCGAGCCCAGGGCCTGGAGGCACGCTTGGGCCGTCGCCTGCAGTTCCTCGGCGCCGCGGAGGGCGGCTTCCGTCTGGCCGCGCTGGGGCTCGCGCGAGGCCGCGGCCTTCTCACCGTGGATGCGGGCGATCTCCAGGGTGACGTGGCTCAGGAGCGGCCCCACCACCTCCCAGACCTGGTCTTCCTCCCGCGGAGGGAGGGCCCGGGCCTGCTGCCGGAGGACCTGCATCATCTGGAGCGGCAAAGCGAGGACCTGCGGCAGGTCCAGGCCCCGCTGCAGGGCCCAGTCCACGACCTCTCCGGCGAAGGCATCCATGCCGTGGGGGTCGTCCCGTGCTGCGCTCTCCACCAGGCGGTCAAAGAAGGTCAGGAAGAAGTGCTGCCGCAGTTCCGAGGTGGGCACGCGCGTCGCTCCCCTTGCCCACGAGGCCCTGACGGCGCGTATCCACATGGGGACGAGGACGGGTTCCACGTTTCGGAGCCATTTAGCGGTCTCTTTCACAGCACCCCACCCCATCTTCTGGGACCTACCGCGTCACGCCCTGAGGGGCTGGTCGGCGAGGTCGCCGTGCTTCGCATAGCCTATTCATTCCCTTCCAGCCAAGAACCCCCTACCTCCCCTCTCCGGTTGCCCCCAGACAATGACTACGCGAAGCATCGCTCTAGAGAAGCCCTCTCTCTTTCCCCCACGCCTCCAGCCGCTCCAGCGCCCGCCGCGCATAGGCCTCCCCCCGCTCCTTCTTCCCCCTCACCCGCCCCTCAAGGGGCGGCAGAAGCCCAAAATTTGCCTTCATCGGCTGGAACTCCTCCGGGCTCGCCTCCGCCACATCCCGCAAGAGCGCCCCCACCATCGTCTCCTCGGGGAAGGCCAGCGGCTCCTCCCCCCGCACAAGGCGCGCCGCGTTCAGCCCCGCCACCAGCCCGCTGGCCACCGACCCCACGTACCCCTCGGTCCCCGTGATCTGCCCAGCGAAGAAGAGGTCCGGGCGAACCCTGCTCTGCAGCGTCCGGCGCAGCGCCGTGGGCGCATTGATGAAGAGGTTGCGGTGCATCTGCCCGTAGCGCACGAACTCCGCCCTCTCCAGGCCAGGGATCAGGCGGAAGACGCGGTCCTGCTCGCTCCAGCGCAGGTTGGTCTGGAAGCCCACCATGTTGTAAAGGGTCCCGGCAAGGTTGTCCTGCCGCAACTGGACCACGGCGTAGGGCCGCTTCCCCGTCCGCGGGTCCACCAGACCCACCGGCCGCAGGGGGCCGAAGGCCAGCGCCTCGCGGCCCCGGCGCGCGATCTCCTCCACCGGGAGGCACGCCTCAAAGAACCGGGGGTCCTCCCGCTCAAAGGGGTGCAGCGGGGCCTGCTCCGCGGCAAGGAGGGCATCCACGAAGCGCTCGTACTCTTCCTTGGTCATGGGGCAGTTGATGTAGTCCTCGCCCCCGCGGCCGTAACGCGCGCCGCGGAAGGCCACGGTCATGTCCACGCTCTCCCCCAGGACGATGGGGGCCATGGCATCGTAGAAATACAGGTGCTCCTGCCCCACCAGGCGGGCGATGGCCTCCGCCAGGGGCTCGGAGGTGAGGGGCCCCGTGGCCAACACCACCGGGCCCTCCGCGGGGATGTCCGTCACCTCCTCCCGCACCACGGTGACGTTGGGGTGCTGGGAGACCCTCTCCGTCACCTCTCGGGCGAAGGCCTCCCGGTCCACGGCCAGCGCGCTGCCGGCGGGCACTGCCGTGCGGTCCGCGCACTCCACCACGACGGAGCGCAGCAGGCGCAGTTCCGCCTTCAGCAGCCCCAGGGCCCGGTCAGGAAGGTTGGAGCCCAGGGAGTTGCTGCACACCAGTTCCGCCAGGTACCCCGTGCGGTGCGCCGGCGTCATCCTCTGGGGGCGCATCTCGTACAGGAGGACCCGCACCCCCTGCTCCGCCGCTTGCCAGGCCGCCTCCGACCCCGCCAGCCCCCCGCCGACGACGATCACCTGCCCTGCCAACTCGTCCTCCAATCCACGCCCATTTTGACCAAAAGCGATGTTACCACGAGGCCTCTCCCTCCGTCAAGTTGCCATTGCAACATAATGTGGTATACTACCCCGCGTTTCGGCATTCCATCAAACATGGATCGCGGGAGGTGATCCCTGTGCGCGCAGTGGACATCATTGCCAAGAAGCGAGATGGCCTCCCCCTTTCCCGCGAGGAGATTGAGTTTTTCGTCCAGGGGTACACCCGGGGCGAGATCCCCGACTACCAGGCCGCTGCGTGGCTCATGGCCGTCTACCTGCGGGGCATGGACGAAGCCGAGACGGTGGCCCTGACCCTGGCCATGGCCCACTCCGGCGCCACCCTGGACCTGGGCGACGTGGCCCCCCTGGTGGCCGACAAGCACTCCTCCGGCGGCGTGGGCGACAAGACCACCCTCGCCGTGGGCCCCGTGGTGGCCTCTTTGGGCGTCCCCGTGGGGAAGATGTCTGGCCGCGGCCTCGGTTTCTCCGGCGGCACCCTGGACAAACTGGAGTCCATCCCAGGCTTCCGCGCCGAACTCACGGTGGGCGAGTTCAAGCGCCAACTGGCCGAGGTCGGCCTGGTCGTGGCCGGCCAGAGCGCGGACCTGGCCCCAGCCGATGGCAAGTTCTACGCCCTGCGCGATGTCACGGCCACGGTCTCCAGCATCCCCCTCATCGCCAGTTCCATCATGAGCAAGAAGATCGCCGCCGGGGCCAACGTCATCGTCCTGGATGTGAAGGTGGGCCAGGGGGCCTTCGTGAAGGATGAGGAGGAGGCCCTACACCTGGCGCGCCTCATGATCCGCATCGGCCAGAACGCGGGGCGCAAGATGGCCGCCATCGTCTCAGACATGAACCAGCCCCTCGGCCGCGCTGTGGGCAACGCCCTGGAGGTCCGGGAAGCCCTGGAAACCCTCCAGGGCCGGGGGCCGGAGGACTTCGTGGCCCTGGTGCGAACCGTGGCCGGCTGGATGCTCTTCCTCTCCGGCCGCGCGCGCTCGCCAGAGGAGGGCCAGGTCCTGGCCGACGCTGCCCTCGCCAGCGGCCAGGCCCTGGCCACATTCCGCGCCTTTGTGGCAGCCCAGGGCGGCGACCCCAGGTACGTGGACGACCCCGACCTCCTGCCCAAGGCACGCCTCGTGCGCACGGTCCTCGCGCCCCGCAGCGGCTACATCGCCGCCCTCAACGCCATGGAGGTCGGCATGGCCGCGGTCCTCCTCGGTGCAGGCCGCAGCAAGAAGGGCGACCCGATAGACCATGCCGTGGGGATCGTCCTGGAGGCCAAGGTAGGGGCTCGGGTGGAGGCCGGCGACCCCCTCTTCACGGTGCACGCCAACGACGAAAGGGCCCTGAACGAGGCTACGCAGCGGGTGCTGGACGCCTACACCTGGTCGGACCAACCGGTGGAGCCACCCCCGCTCATCAAGCAGGTCGTCTCCAACTCGTGAGGGAGCGTCACCAGGACGTGCGCCGCCGTTCCTCCACCACGCGGCGGTAGACCTCCACCGTCCGCTGGGCAATGCGGTCCCAGTTGAACTCGGTCCGCACCCGCTGGTAGGCGGCCTCCACCCGCTGGGCTGTCCACTCCGGGTGGGCCAGGGTGTGGACGATGCCCCAGGCCAGGGATTCGGGGTTGCCGGCGTAGGTGGTGATCCCCGTCTCGCCGTGGACCACCACCTCCCGCAGGCCGCCTACGTCGGAGACGACCACCGGGCACCGGAAGGCCATCGCCTCCAGGGCCACGATGCCGAAGGGCTCGTACAGGCTGGGGAACACGGCGCAGTCTGCCAGGCGGTAGAGGCGGTCCCGCTCTTCGTCCGGCACGAAGCCCGTGAAGAGGACCTTCTCGGCCACCCCCAGGGCCCAGGCCTGCCGGCGCAGGTCCTCCAACATCGGCCCCTTCCCCACCAGGACGAACTTGGCCGCTGGAAAGGCCGCCAGGACCCGCGGCACGGCTGCCACGAGGACGTGCATCCCCTTCTCCTCCACCATCCGCCCCACGGAGACGACCAGTTTCTCCTCTGGGAGGGCGTACATGCCCCGGTAGTGGAGAAGGGCCTCTTTCCCCCCGGGAAGGTCCGGCGGCAGGTTGACGCCGTTGGGGATGACGTCCATCTTATCCTCTGGCACCTGGAAGTAGGCCCGGATCTCCCCCTTCATGAACTCGCTGCAGCAGATGACGCGCCAGGCCTCAAAGGTGAGCCACCACTCGGTGCGGTCAATGGCCTGGGCGACGGTGGAGGTCAGGTGCCCACGCCCCCGCCCCCGCTCGGTGGCGTGGATGGTGGCCAGGAGAGGCGTCTTGTGCCCGTGCTTCAGGGCCCCGCCAGCGAAGGCCACCAGCCAGTCGTGGACGTGGATCAGGTCAAAGCCGCCCAAGGCCTCCCACAGGGAGTGGGCCTTCCCTTCCAGGACGAGGTTCGCCTTCCAGGCCGTGGTGTGGATGTCGTCGCCCTGGGTCCACGGTGGGTCCAGCCGGTAGACGCGCCCGCCCCCCTCCAACTCCTCTTCCGGGAGGCCGCCCGCCCACCGCGGCGTGAGGAGGTGCACCTCCACCCCCTGCCGCCCCAGGGCCGGCACCAGGTCCGCCACGTGTTTGCCCAGGCCCCCCACCACGTGCGGAGGGTACTCCCACGAAAGCATGAGGACGCGCACCTTCTGCCTCCTGTGCCGTTCTACCCCTAGGGCCCAGCCACGGACGCTGAGGGCCCTTCCTCCCCCCAGGGCTGCACCTGAGGGACCAACTGCCACGCGCCCCCGCCAGACCCCAGCCTGCGCCCCCTCGCGTCAAAACGCACCTCGCCCGTCACACCG
>DAOTYM010000072.1:0-6343 GCA_034434775.1 Anaerolineae bacterium
CAACAGAAGATCTTCTGGTACGCCCTGGCCGGTCTCGCCGTCCTGGTCGCCCTGTTCGCGGTCACGAGGCTCTTCCTCCCCCCTGTGGTCATGCCCGCCGTCTCCATCGCCCCAGAAGTGGTGCTGCGCGTCGGGGGTGTTGGCATCACCAACACCCTGCTCGCCTCCTGGGTCACCATGATCGTCCTGATCGTGGTGAGCGCCCTGGCCACCAGGCGCATGGAACTGGTGCCCCGCTCCTGGCTGCAGAACCTCTACGAGATGGTCCTTGAGGGGTTCTACAAGATGGTGGAGGACGTCGTCGGGCCAGAGTGGGCCCGGAGGTTCTTCCCCATCGTGATGACCATCTTCCTCTTCATCGTCACCTCCAACTGGCTGGGGCTGACCCCCCTCTACGGCGGGTTCGGCGTGTTGGAGCACCCGCGGCACGGCGAACAGGGGTACGCGGTGCAGTGGGTCGGCTCCGTGGGCATCCTGACGGGGAAACTGGCCGCGGGGACGGCCGAGGCGGCATCGGAGGGAGAGCACGGGGCGTCCGCCTCCGGCTCGGAGGAGGGCTCGTCGGGGTACGTGCTTGCGCCCCTCTTCCGCTCGGCGGCCACGGACCTGAACACCACCATCGGCCTGGCCCTCGTCTCCGTCATCCTGACCCAGTACTTCGGCCTGAAGGCCCAGGGCGCCAGGTACCTGCGGAAGTTCTTCGCCTTCCGCCCCAACTTCCTGGGGATCATTGAGGCCTTTGTCGGCCTCTTGGAACTGGTGAGCGAGTTCGCCAAGATCATCTCGTTCTCCTTCCGGCTCTTCGGCAACATCTTCGCCGGCGAGGTCCTGCTGGGGGTCATGGCCTTCCTCATCCCCTACGTGGTCTCGCTGCCCTTCTACGGGCTGGAACTGTTCGTCGGCCTGATCCAGGCCTTGATCTTCATGATGCTCACTGTGGCCTTCTTCAAAGTGGCCGTCTCGGGCGGCGGCCATTGAGAGAGAAGCGAAGCCCCAGCCCCTGGAGGCGGGGTTCTCAATGAAAGCGAACTCCATAACCACACTGCGCAAGGAGATGAGAAGATGACACCGGAAACCATGCGACTGTTGGCAGCCGCCCTTTCCATCGGCCTCGGGAGCGTCGGCCCGGCCCTGGGGATCGGCATGATCGGGTCCAAGGCCATGGAGGCCCTGGGCAGGAACCCAGAGGCCAGGGATGCCGTCTTCGTGCCCATGGTCCTGGCCATTGCCTTCGCCGAGGCCGTCGCCATCTACGCCCTGGTGCTGGGGCTGATCATCAAGTTCGTGTGAGGCGCGGGAGGCGGCATGGCCCCCCGCACCTCCTCCGCACAGCGTAAAGGGGAGGGTGGCGTTTGGAAGCGCTAGGCATCAACTTGGGGTACCTGGTCTCCCAGGTGGTCAACTTCACCATCCTGGCCCTGTTCCTGTATTTCGTGGGCTACAAGCCCGTCCTGCGCATGATGGACGAGCGCCGGGCGCGCATAGAGAAAGGCCTGCGGGACGCCGAAGAAGCCAGCCGCCGGGCTGCTGAGGCGCAAGAGGAATTTGAGCGCCGCTTGGCCGAGGCCAAGCGCGAGGCCCAGGAGATCCTCGCCCAGGCCACCGCCCAGGGGGAGAAGGCGCGGGAGGAAATCCTGGCCCAGGCCCGGGCGGAGGCCCAGGAACTCCTGGAGCGGGCCAAGGAGGAAATCCGCCTGGAACGGGAACAGGCCTTCCAGGAACTCCAGCGGCAAGTGGCCGACCTCACCATCCTGGTCAGCAGCAAGGTCCTGGGCGAGGTGGTGGACGAAGAGCGGCAGCGGCGGCTCATCCGCGAATTCATTGAACAGGCCGACAGACTCTAGCCGCGGCAGCCCCACCGCTGCCACCGGATTGGGACGGAGCCCATGAGGAACAAGAAAGAGGCCATCCAGGAATACGCCTCCGCGGCCTTTGAGGCTGCCATCGGCGCGTGGCTTCAGCCCCTGAGCGACGTGGCCGACGCCCTGCAAAGGGACCCAGACCTCCTGCCGACGCTCCAGGACCCCTCTCTCCCATTTGAGGAGCGCAGGCAGGTTTTGGACCGGGTGATCCCCCCGGGGACGCTGGAGCCAGTGCGCAACTTCCTTTACCTCCTCCTGGAGGACCGGTTCCTCTCCCGCCTGCCGGAGGTCCTCCGGGAGTTCCTGCGCCTCGCCAAGCCGGAAGAGGCCGGGCCGGTCGCCCAGGTGGTCACCGCCATCCCCCTGAACCCGGAGGAACAGGCGGCCCTGGAGGCGAGGCTGCGGGCCCGGTTCGGCGAAGGGTTGCGCTTCGCCTACCAGGTGGACCCCTCCATTCTGGGCGGCGTCTACGTCCAGGTGGGCGATGTGGTCATAGATGGCAGCCTGGCCGGGCGGCTGGGGCGCTTGCGGGAACAACTGACAGCCGACACGGACTGAGGGGCGCGAGGCCCTTTCTGTACGGATGGAGGTGGAGACGGTGACCCTGCGGACGGACGAGATTGCAGCGAGGCTCCGAGAGCGGATCGCCCGCTTTGAGGCCCCCTTGGAGGCCGCGGATGTCGGGCGGGTCCTGGAGGTGGGCGATGGCATCGCCCGCGTCTCCGGGCTGGCCGGGGCGATGGTGAGCGAACTCCTGGCCTTCCCCCACGGGGTCATGGGCATCGCCTTCAACCTGGAAGTGGACCAGGTGGGGGCCATCATCATGGGCGACTACACCCTGATCCAGGAGGGGGACATCGTCCGCACCACGGGCGAGATCGCCTCGGTCCCCGTGGGCGACGCCCTCATCGGGCGGGTGGTCAACGCCCTGGGCGAGCCCATTGACGGCAAAGGCCCCATCCGCACCGACAAGCGGCGCCCAGTGGAGCGCATCGCCCCCAACGTGGTCACCCGCAAGCGGGTGGACACCCCGGTGCAGACCGGCATCAAGGCCATTGACTCCATGATCCCCATCGGGCGGGGGCAGCGGGAACTCATCATCGGCGACCGGCAGACCGGGAAGACGGCTCTGGCCATTGACACCATCATCAACCAGAAGGGCAAGAACCTCATCTGCATCTACGTGGCCATCGGCCAGAAGCAGGCCCAGGTGGCCCAGGTGGTCGCCACGCTAGAGAAGTACGGAGCCATGGACCACACCATCGTCGTGGTGGCCTCGGCCTCGGAGCCGGCCGCGCTCCAATACCTGGCCCCCTACGCTGGCTGCGCCATGGGCGAGGAATTCATGGAGCGGGGGCAGGACGCGCTCATCGTCTACGACGACCTCCTCAAGCACGCCTGGGCCTACCGCCAGGTGTCGCTCCTCCTGCGGCGGCCCCCAGGCCGGGAGGCCTTCCCAGGGGACGTCTTCTACCTGCACTCGCGCCTCCTGGAACGGGCGGCCAAACTGCACCCGGACTACGGCGGCGGCTCCCTGACCGCCCTGCCCATCATTGAGACCCAGGCTGGCGACGTCTCGGCCTACATCCCCACCAACGTCATCTCCATCACCGACGGCCAGATCTACCTGGAGAGCGACCTCTTCTACGCCGGCATCCGCCCGGCGGTGAACGCCGGCCTCTCCGTCTCCCGCGTCGGCGGGGCGGCCCAGACGAAGGCCATGAAGCAGGTGGCCGGCATGCTGCGCCTGGAGCACGCCCAGTACCGGGAACTGATGGCCTTCGCCCAGTTCGGCGCCGACCTGGACGCGGCCACCCGCGCCCAACTGGAGCGGGGGGCGCGCATCCAGGAGGTGCTGAAGCAGCCGCAGTACCAACCCCTTTCCCTGGGGCACCAGGTCTGCATCCTCTACGCCGTGGTGAACGGCCACCTGGACGACATCCCAGTCGCCGCCATCCAGCGCTTTGAGGAGGCCTTCCACCGCTTCCTGGACACCACACACCCGGAGATCCTGGAGGCCATTGAGACGGAGAAGGAGATCTCCAAGGCCACGGAGGAGGCCCTGAAGGCGGCCATCGCCGAGTTCAAGGCCCTGGGGACGTACTGACGGGCGGAGGGGTTGAGTCGCCTTGGCTACGCTTCGGGAGATCCGCCGCCGCATCCGCAGCGTGAAGAACATTTCCCAGGTGACGCGGGCCATGCAGATGGTGGCCGCGGCCAAGATGCAGCGCGCCCAGGAGCAGACCCTCGCCACCCGGCCCTACGCCGAGAAGGCCTGGGCCCTCCTCGTGCACCTGGCCTCCCAGCGCACGGGCGGGGAGCCGCTCCACCCTCTGCTCCGAGAGAGGCCGGTCCAGGCGGTGGGGATGCTCCTCATCACGGCCGACAAGGGCCTGTGCGGCGGCTACAACCACAACATCCTCCACGAGGCCCACGACTTCATTGACCGGTCGCCCTATCCGGTCCGGCTGGTGGTGGTGGGCCGGCGCGGCTGCGACTATATGGCCCGGGCGGGGATGAAGGTGGTGGCCTCCTTCACCAACATGCCCTCCCAGCCAACCCTGATGGACATCACCCCCATCTCCCACGTCCTTCTGGAGGAGTTCCTCTCCGGGGCCGTGGACCGGGTGGTCATCGCCTACACGCGGTTCGTGAACACCCTGGTGCAGCGGCCGGCCATCCGCCACCTGCTGCCCATCCGCTACGCGCTGGACGCCGGGGCGGCGGGGGCTGCGGAGCGGCCGACCGAGTACATCTACGAACCGGACCCCAGGACCATCCTGGAGACGGTGGTGCCGCGCTTCACCGAAATCCAGGTCTACCAGGCCATCCTGGAGTCCACAGCCAGCGAGCATTCGGCCCGCATGGTGGCCATGCGCAACGCCACAGAGAACGCCATGGACCTGATAGACGCCCTGACCCTTGCCTACCACAGGGCCCGGCAGGCCGCCATCACGCGGGAGATGCTGGATATCGCCAGCGGAGCCGAGGCCCTGAGGCGGGCAAGGCAGATGTAGAGTGAGGAGGGATGCATGACCAGGGAAGCCACAGGCCGCATCGTGCAGGTGATGGGGCCAGTCATTGACGTGGAATTCCCGGCGAGCGACCTGCCCGAGGTGTACGATGCGGTGGAGATCTACCGAGGCGAGGGGCAGGAGACCCTCATCGCCGAGGTGGAGCAACTGCTGGGCGACAACTGGGTCCGCTGCATCGCCATGGACACGACCGACGGCCTGCGGCGGGGCATGCCCGTGCGGAACACCGGTGCGCCCATCACCGTCCCCGTGGGCAAGGGGTGCCTGGGGCGCATCTTCAACGTCCTGGGGCGGCCCATAGACGGCCTGGGCCCCGTGGAGGCCGAGGCCTACTACCCCATCCACCGGCCACCCCCGCCCTTCGTGGAGCAGGTCACCGAGCCGGAGTTCTTTGAGACCGGGCTCAAGGTCATTGACCTCGTCGCCCCCTTCACCAAGGGCGGCAAGACCGGCATCTTCGGCGGCGCGGGCGTGGGGAAGACCGTCATCATCATGGAACTGATCCGCTCCATCGCCACGGAGCACGGCGGGTATTCCGTCTTCTCCGGGGTAGGCGAGCGTTCCCGCGAGGGGAACGACCTCTGGTACGAGATGCGGGAGTCCGGCGTCATTGACAAGACGGTGATGGTCTTCGGCCAGATGAACGAGCCGCCGGGCGTGCGGCTCCGCGTGGGGCTGACGGGGCTCACCATGGCCGAGTACTTCCGCGACCAGGGCCAGGATGTGCTCCTCTTCATTGACAACATCTTCCGCTTCGTCATGAGCGGGTCGGAAGTGTCGGCCCTCCTGGGGCGGATGCCCAGCGCCGTGGGCTACCAACCCACCCTCGCCACAGAGATGGGCGAACTGCAGGAGCGCATCACCTCCACCCGCCGGGGCTCCATCACCTCCATGCAGGCGGTGTACGTGCCGGCGGACGACTACACGGACCCCGCGCCGGTGGCCACCTTCGCCCACCTGGACGCCACCATCGCCCTGGAGCGCTCCATCGCCGAGCAGGGCCTCTACCCCGCGGTGGACCCCCTGGCCTCCACCTCCCGCATCTTGGACCCGCGCATCGTGGGCGAGGACCACTACCGGGTGGCGCGGGGGGTGCAGCAGGTGCTCCAGCGCTACAAGGACCTGCAGGACATCATCGCTATCCTGGGCATGGACGAACTCTCGCCCGATGACAAACTGACGGTCGCCCGGGCGCGCAAGATCCAGCGCTTCCTCTCGCAGCCCATGTTCGTGGCCGAAGCCTTCACCGGCCGGCCTGGCAAGTACGTGCCCATCCGGGAGACGGTGCGCGGCTTCAAGATGATCCTCAGCGGCGAACTAGATGCCATCCCGGAGCAGGCCTTCTACATGCAGGGGACGATTGACGACGTGCTCAAGTCCCAGACCATCACGTTGAGCAGGGCTGAGGGGTGATATGGCCTCCCTGACGTGCGAGGGGGTGACGGC
>DAOTYM010000073.1:0-2933 GCA_034434775.1 Anaerolineae bacterium
CCCCGGCTCCAGAGCGCGCAGGTGCCGAGCCACCGTGTCCCTTTGCGCTTCCAGCCGGGCTACCTGCTGCCGGCAGGCGGGGCACTGGGCCAGGTGGACCTCCACCTCCCGCGCCTTGTCCGGCTCCAAGGCGCGGTCCCGATACGCCGTCAGTTGTTTCAGTTCGCACTTCATGGTCTTCCCTTCCCTGGCGCTACCGGGCGGCCGCCCGGTAGGCCCGCTCAAAGGCAGCCTCGGCCCTGGCGAGGAGCGTGCGCACAGAGCCTGGCGCCACCCCCAACACCTCCGCCACCTCCCGATAACTCAAGCCCGCGTACCGCAGGAGGAGGACCTGGGCCTCTCTGGGCCGCAGGCACCCCAGGACTCGGCGCACCGCGTCCCGCTCCTCCTCCCGCAAAACGGCCTCTGCGGGATCCACACCGCCGGAGGGCTCGGCTCGTCCGGCCTCGGCCCGTTCGCGCCTTTCGCGCCTCCGCTGGGACCGCAGCGCGTTGCAGGCCAGGTGTGTGGCGACCCGGTAGAGCCAGGCCCGCAGGTTGTGTTCCCGCCCGGGCGGGAAGCGCTGGCGGTACAGCCGCAGGAAGGCCTCCTGGGCCAGGTCCTCCGCCTCTTCCTGTGAGCCGAGCAGCCGGAACAGGTGACGATAGATGGCCCCATAGTGCTCAAGAAACGTGGCCTGGAACTCGTCTGCATCCCAGCCGCCTGCGGGCGGTTGGGCGTGGAACTGGCCGGTCACCACCGGGTCCCTGCCTTATCAAGGTTTCTATTATTATAACACCTTCGGGGCGGGAAATGTGACGCGAAGGAAGAGCCTGCTCTGGCCCCACTCCCCTCCAGGCGAGGCACGCCTCGCCTGGACCTTTTGTCCCGAGGGGGAGTTGTGGTATAATAGGCCATCGCTTCGGGAGGGAGGGCGCTCAAGCGCCACACGAGACCTCTCGGGGGGAGCGCGACGATGATTGAGGTGGTGATTGACAGCGTGCGCGTCAGCCTGATGTCCAGCCACCGCCTCGTGGTCCTCAAGGAGAAGGCGGCTGACCGCTACCTGCCCATCTGGATCGGCCCGGCCGAGGCAGACGCCATCGCCCTCGGCATGCAGGGGGTGGAAGTGAGCCGCCCCTTGACCCACGACCTGCTCCGCGCCACCATTGAGCGCCTGGGCGCGCGCATCGTCTACATCGTGGTCAACGACCTGCGCAGCGATACCTTCTACGCCCTCATCATGCTGGATGTCAACGGCCGGCGGCTGGAGGTGGACTCGCGCCCCAGCGACGCCATCGCGCTGGCGGTGCGGGCCAAGGTTCCCATCTATGTGGCGGAACATGTGATGGACCAGGCTGCCATCACCCCAGAGCCGGAAGTGGTGGACGAGACCCTGGCCCCCGTGGGCGAAGGCGAGGAAGGCGAGGAAGACCTGGAGGACCTGGAAGCCTACCGCGACTTCATTGAGGACCTGGACCTGGACTTCCTGGACGACCAGGAAGAGTGACCTGCCCCCGTCCCTGCCCCCTTGCGCGTCCCCGCCGGCCCCGAGGAGGGCCAGCGGACCTACCAGGTGTGCGCCATGAGCACGGAACATCCGCAAGATGTGGAACGGATGAAACCTCACAACCTGGAGGCCGAGCAGGCTGTCCTCGGCTCGCTCCTCATTGACCCCGACGCGGTCATTGAGGTCGCGGCGTTCCTGAAGCCCGAGGACTTCTACCTCCAGAAGCACAACTGGATCTACCAGGTCATCCTGGACCTGCACGAGCGGCGGGAGCCGCCAGACTTCGTGACCGTCTGCGACGAACTGGAGCGCCGCGGCCAACTGGAGGAAGTGGGGGGACCAGCCTACATCACCTCCCTCATCAACGTCGTGCCGACCTCCATCCACGTGGAGTACTACGGGCGGATCGTGGAGCGCACGGCCATCCTGCGCAACCTCATTGACGCCGCAGGCAAGATCGCCCGCATGGCCTACGACGAAAGCCGCGACGTCAACCAGGTGGTGGATGCTGCCGAGGACCTCATCTTCAGCGTCTCCGAACGGCGCATCCGGCGGGAACTGACCCCCATCCGCCAGATCGTGCGGGAGTACGCGCAGCGCATTGACGAACTCTACCAGCAGAAGATCCAGACCATCGGCACCCCCACGGGCTTCGTAGACCTGGACCGCCTGCTGGGCGGGGGGCTCCAGCGCTCGGACCTCATCATCATCGCCGCCCGGCCCGGGGTGGGCAAGACCAGCCTGGCCCTGGCCATCGCGCAGAACGCCGCCCTCCGGCCCGGAGCCAAGGGCGTGGCCATCTTCAGCCTGGAGATGTCCAGCGAGCAACTGGTCGGGCGCATGATCGCCGCCCAGACCGGCATAGAGGCGCAGCGCCTGCGGACCGGGCAGTTGGACGACGAGGACTGGGAGCGGTTCGTCCAGGCCGCGGCCCTCCTCTCCGAAGTCCCCATCTTCATAGATGATACGCCGGGCATCTCCGTCTCGGAGATGCGCACCAAGGCGCGGCGCCTCCGCTCCGACCAGGAACTAGACCTGGTGGTGGTGGACTACCTCCAGTTGATGCGGTACGAAGGCCGGGCCGAGAACCGGGTCCAGGAGATCTCCCACATCTCCCGCTCCCTCAAGGAACTGGCCCGGGACCTCCACGTGCCCCTCATCGCCGTCTCCCAACTCTCGCGGGCGGTGGAGCAGCGGAGCGACAAACGCCCCATCCTCTCCGACCTGCGGGAAAGCGGCGCGCTGGAGCAGGACGCCGACGTGGTGATGTTCATCTACCGGGACGAACTGTACAATGAAGACACGCCCATGCCCCACATCGCCGAGGTGATCGTGGCCAAGCACCGCAATGGCCCGGTGGGGAAGGTCCACCTGTACTTTGACGAGAAGCACACCCGCTTCGCCGACGCCGCGCTGGAACGGCAGCCACTGGACGCCTACGCGT
>DAOTYM010000074.1:0-2325 GCA_034434775.1 Anaerolineae bacterium
TGATGAACCCAACGCCCTCGCGCCCTCCGACCAGTTCCGCCGCCAGGACGCACATCCAGGAGAGGCTTAACCCGTTCTGCAGGCCGGCGAAGATGGCCGGCAGGGCCGAGGGGACAGCCACCTCAAAGAAGAGTTGCCGCTCGTTGGCCCCCAGGGTGCGGGCGGCGTTGAGGAGGAGGGGGTCGGTGAAGCGGATCCCCGTGTAGGCGTTCATCACCGAGGGGACGAACGCGCCCACCCAGCAGATGAAGACCTTCGGCGTCTCGCCGATGCCGAACCAGAGGATGGCCAACGGGATCCAGGCGATGGGCGGGATGGGCCGGAAGATCTCAAAGACCGGCTTGATCACTGCCTCCGCCTTGCGGCTCCAGCCCATGATCAGCCCCAGGGGCAGCCCCATAGAGACGGCTATGACGAAGGCGATGAGGACCCGGCGCAGGCTCCAGTACGCGTGCCCCAGGAGGGTGTAGCGCCCCACCTTGTGGGTGAGCATGCGCACGAACTCGGAGACCACCTTCACCGGGGAGGGCATCAGGTTCCCCCCGATGCCGGCCGAAGCCACGATCTGCCAGATGAGGATCAGCACGAGGGGAGAGAGCAAGGGGAGGAACGTAGCCCACCGGATGCGGACTTTCCTCTGCGCTTGCGCTGAGACTGCTGCCATCACGATTTCCTCCAAGGGGTCAACCGGCCTTCCAGCGCCTCCAAGGCCAGGGCCATGAGGGCGCCGGTGAAGCCGATGGTGAGCATGCCCACGATGATGACGTCCGGGCGGGACAGGCGGCGGCCGGTCTGGATCATGTAGCCCAGGCCCTCCGTGGCCGCCAGGAGTTCCGCCGCCACCAGGGTCATCCAGGCCGAACTGAGGGAGAGCCGGAGCCCTGTAAAGACCATGGGCAGGGCCCACGGCACGCCCACCTTGCGGAACGTCTCCCACCGGGAGGCCCCGAAGGTGCGGGCCACGTTGATGAGCACGGGGTCGGTGTACTTGATCCCCGCGTAGGAGTTGATCACGCTGGGCACGAAGGCCGAAAGCCAGATGATGAAGGCCTTGGCGGGCAGGCCAATGCCCAGCCACAGGATGGAGAGGGGGATCCAAGCGATAGGCGGGATGGGGCGAATGGTCTCAAAGATGGGCCTCACCGCGCCGTCCACCGCCTTGTACCACCCCATGAGGAGCCCCAGGGGCACCCCAATCACCACCGCGGCGATGTACCCGGTCAGCGCCAAGATGAAACTGGTGCGGAAGTGTTGGAACAAGGTGGCCCCGTCTGGGTTGGGTGAGGTCAGTTTGGCCACGAAGAGTTTGGCCACCTGGACCGGGCTTTCCAAGATGTAGGTGGAGATGATGCCGAACTGCACCAAGGCCTGCCAGAAGAGCAGGAACCCGATCAGGCTGACACCCGAAAGCCACCAGTACGATCGTGCCTGTTTCCTCGTGCGTGCTTGTGCCATCTCTTCGCTCCTGGTCTTGGGAGGGGCGGCCCCGGGGTCGGAGGCCGCCCCTCCACGGGAGGCTCAGGCCGGGGCTACTTCAGGAGCGTGCCGTCCTTCGCTTCCATGTAGAGCACCATCTCCAGGATCTTGTCGTTGAAGTAGCCGCCGGTCAGGAGTTTCTCCTTGTCCTCCGGCTTGATGCGCCCCTGGGCGACGAAGAAGTCCGCCAGGTCGCTCCACCACTGCTCCACCTTGCTCTTGCCCGTGACCGGGTCCTTCAGGTAGAGGGCCAGCTGCTGCTCCGTGGTGAAGAGGGGCCGGAGGGCGAACTCGTTGCGGATGGCCTGGTCGCTCAGGTCCAGGGCGCATTCCTCGGTGTAGTACTTCTTCAGCATCTGCCCCGAACCCTCGGGATCGTTGATCATCTCCCGGATGCCCCGCATGTACAGGGCGAGCCAGCGGGCGACCAACTTGGGGTCGCTCTCCATGGCCTTCTTGCTGGCCACCACACCGCCGGGGATCACAACGCCAGCCCGGCGCCCAGAGGACATCTTCACCCAGCCCTTGGCCTCGGCAATGTAGTCGTAGGGAGCCCACAACTGGATGATGTCCCCCTGCCCCGCCTCAAAGGCCGCCAACGCCTGGCTCTGCTCCATGTGCACCATCTTCACGTCCGACTCGTTCAGCCCCAGCGCCCGCAGCGTGGCAATCACCGCATAGTGCCCCGTGGACACCGTGCTCAGCAGAATGGTCGCCCCCTTCACCGTCTCCGGCGAACCGTAGATCTCCGGATACTGCGGGTTGTACCCCTTCACCTTCAGGATGGGGCTGTCCGGCCGCACCCACAGGTCGTTGGTCTCCGACTCGTCGTTGGAAACGGCGATGATG
>DAOTYM010000075.1:0-5414 GCA_034434775.1 Anaerolineae bacterium
ACCCGGCGGTCCTCGTGGCCAGCGCCGAGCGCATCCGGCGGGAACTGGGCTGGCAGCCCCGTTACCCCGACCTGCGGGACATCGTGGCCAGCGCCTGGGCATGGCACCGCGCCCACCCGGACGGGTACGGGGATTGAGAGGGGGCCGTGAAAAGCCCCGTCCCCATTTGACGGAAATCCCCTTCTGAGGTATACTTGTGCGTGGGGAACAGGGAGGTTCTCTGTTCCCCGTATCGTTCCCACAACCCAAGAGCGGAACGACGACGATCGGGAGGAGTAGGCGTTCCCGGCACTGCCAGAGAAGGGAGGCCGCAGGCTGAAAGCCCCCGCTGTGCCGCCGCCGAAGGTCGCCCGGGAGTTGGCCGGCCCAAAGGCCCTGCCCAGTAGGCCGGCCCGGGGAAGCCCGTTACGGCGTAGAGTGCCGCCGAGGGTGCCGCGTCCCTCGGCGGAAGCAAGGTGGTACCGCGGAAGCGCCCCTTTCGCCCTTGTGGTGGAAGGGGCTGTTTTGTTTAATCACGAATGGCACGAATGGGGCGAATGGGGCGAATGGCACAAATCCAGTACAAATTTATAAGAATTCGTGGGATTCGCCTTATTCGTGCAATTCGTGATCTCTTCTAAGGTTATCACGGATGGCACGAATGGGGCGAATGACACGAATGCCTGAAAGTTACATCATTTATTCGTGATCTAACTTTAAATCTTTATTCGTCCATTCGCGTCATTCGTGATCTCTTCTTCAAGAGGAGGGGAAGATGCCAGTCCGAGAGATGCCCAAGACCTACGACCCAGAGGCCACGGAGCCCCGCCTGTACGACTGGTGGGAGGCGAGAGGCTACTTCAAGCCGGAGACCCAGTTCGCGCTGGGCCTGGCCTCGCGCGACCAGAAGCCCTTCGTCATCTCCATGCCGCCACCCAACGTGACCGGGGCGCTGCACCTGGGCCACGCCATCACCGCCGCCATTGAGGACCTGATGATCCGCTACCACCGCATGCTGGGCGAACCCACCCTGTGGGTGCCCGGGACGGACCACGCCGGCATCGCCACCCAGAACGTGGTGGAGCGAGAACTGGCCAAGGAGGGCCTCACCCGCCACGACCTGGGCCGGGAGAAGTTCATTGAGCGGTGCTGGCAGTGGAAGGAGGTCTACCACAAGCGCATCACCGAGCAGCACCGCCGCCTGGGCGTCTCCTGCGACTGGGATCGGGAGCGCTTCACCCTGGATGAGGGGCTTTCCCGCGCCGTGCGGGAGGCTTTCGTGCGCCTGTACCGCAAGGGCCTCATCTACCGCGGCCTCTACATGGTCAACTGGTGCCCCCGCTGCGAATCGGCCATCTCCGACCTGGAGGTGGAGCCAGTGGAGCGGGACGCGCACCTGTGGACCATCCGCTACCCCCTCATCTCCGAGACATGGCCCGGCCCCCAGCACCCCTGGGGCAGCGGCCGCTGGGCCGAGGGCGCGACGGAGTTCATCCAGATGTCCACCACCCGGCCCGAGACCATCCTGGGCGATACCGCGGTGGCCGTCTACCCCAAGGACGAGCGCTACGCCCACCTGGTGGGCCGCAAGGCCGTCCTGCCCGTCCTGGGGCGGGCGATCCCCATCATCGCCGACGAGGCCGTGGACCCGGCGTTCGGGACTGGCGCGGTAAAGGTCACCCCGGCCCACGACCCGAACGACTACGAGATGGGCCTGCGCCACGGGCTGGAAGCCCCCACCGTCCTCACCGAACAGGGCAAGATGAACGAACTGGCCGGCCCCTACGCGGGGCTGGACCGCTACGAGTGCCGCCGGCGCATCGTAGAGGACTTCCAGAAGGAGGGCCTCCTGGTGAAGGTGGAGCCCTACCGCCACGCCGTGGGGACCTGCCAGCGCTGCCACACCGACGTGGAACCCCGCATCTCCCTGCAGTGGTTCGTCAAGGTCAAGCCCCTGGCGGAGAAGGCCCTGGCCTCGGTGCGGGAGGGGCGCATCCGCATCATCCCCGAGCGGGAGGAGCGGCGGTACTACCAGTGGATGGAGAACATCCGGGACTGGTGCATCTCCCGGCAACTGTGGTGGGGCCATCGCATCCCAGTCTGGTACTGCGACGACTGCGGCGGCGAGACCTGCGACACGGTGGACCCCACAGCGTGCGCCCACTGCGGGAGCACCCGCATCCACCAGGACGAGGACGTGCTGGACACCTGGTTCTCCTCCGGCCTGTGGCCTTTCTCCACCCTGGGGTGGCCCGATGAGACGGAGGACCTGGCCTACTTCTACCCCACCTCGGTCCTGGAGACCGGCTACGACATCCTCTTCTTCTGGGTGGCCCGCATGATCATGATGGGGCTGGAGTTCACCGGCGTGGAGCCCTTCCACACCGTCTACCTCCACGGCATCATCCGGGACGAGCGAGGGCGGAAGATCTCCAAGTCCATGGGGACGGACGCCTACGACCCCCTGAAGATCATCCCGCGCTACGGCACGGATGCCCTGCGTTACACCCTGACCACCAGTTCCACGCCGGGCAACGACACTAACCTGGACCCGCGCCGCCTGGAAGGGGCCCGCAACTTCGCCAACAAGATCTGGAACGCCGCCCGCTTCGTGGTCCAGAACCTGGCGGAACGCCACCCAGAGGCCGCGCCCCTCACCCTGCCGGACCGCTGGATCCTCAGCCGCTACCACCGCTTGGTGGCCGAAGTCACCCGCCTGATGGACGACTACCAGTTCGGCGAGGCCGGCCGGCAGATCCACGACTTCCTCTGGTCGGAGTTCTGCGACTGGTACATTGAGATCGCCAAGATCCGCCTCTACGGGGACGACCCGGCCGCGGCGGAACGGGCGCGCCGCACCCTGGTGCAGGTGCTGGACGGGACCATGCGCCTCCTGCACCCCTTCATGCCCTACGTCACGGAGGAGATCTGGCAGCACCTGCGGGAGGCCGATGGCCCAGAAGGGTGGCCGGACGCGCTCATCATCGCCCCCTGGCCCAAGCCAGGCGAGACCGACGCGGAGGCCGAGGCCCACATGGCCCTCCTGATGGACCTCATCCGGGGCATCCGCAACGTGCGGGCGGAGTTCAACGTGGAAGCGGGCAAGCCCATCCCAGCCCTCATCGCCGCCGGGGAACGCCTCGCCCTCCTGGACGCGCACCGAGACCTCTTGGTGCGCCTGGCCCGGGTGGACCCGGAGCGCCTGACCCTTGTGGAGAGGGTGCCGGAGACCCCACGCCAGGCGGTGACCGTGCTGGCCGACGGCGTGGAGGCCTACCTGCCCCTGGCTGGCCTGGTGGACCTGGAGGCAGAGCGAGCGCGCCTGGAGCGGGAACTGGAGCGGACCCGGCAGGAAGTGCAGCGGGTGGAACGCCTCCTGGCCAACGCCGACTTCGTGGCCAAGGCCCCAGCCGAGGTGGTGGCCCGGGAGCAGGAGAAACTGGCCCGCTACCGGGAGCAGGCGGAGAAGCTCCAGGCGCGGCTCCACCTGCTGACGGACTGACGTCTCTCCCCGGGGTTGCGCAGCAGGCCTACTCGGCGGGCTCGCCCACGGGGATGAGGTAGAGGGGGGCGTGGTCCGAGGGCAGGTCCAGGGCAGCCTGGACCTGCTCGTCGTAGAAAGCGCCGATGGGCACGGCCCCCAGCCCCAGGGCCACGGCCTGGAGCAGCAGGTTCTGCGCCGCGTGCCCGGCCTCCAGCCACACGTAGCGCGTGGCGCGGTCGCCGTACTTCTGGGCCGTGCGTGCGAAGACCGCCGTGATCACGAAGACGCTCGGCGCCCGGCACACCGCCGCCTGGCTCAGCGCGGCCGGGCAGAGGCGCGGCCGGCGGTCTTCTGCGCACCAGCGCTCCAGGGCGTGCTCCTCGGGGATGTAGTGCCACACGCCCCTGGCATCGGCCACGTACAATTCCAAGGGGTAAAGGGCCCCGGCTGAGGGCGCGGTGCGGTACCTCCCCTCTCGGGTGATCCCCTGTGCGGCCCAGAGGAGTTGGCCCACCTCCTCCCGCGTCAGGGCCCGGCCCATGTAGGCCCGGACGGAGCGCCTTCGGAGCAGGGTTTCTTCCAGCGAGAGGGGGCCCTCCGTACGGGGCGGCGGCAGGGCCTCGCGCGCCAGCCCTGCCGTAGCCATCGCCTCCGGCGGGGGCGAGGCGACGGGCGCAGCCCCCGGCGTGCACGCCGCAAGCAACACGCCCAGGGCGAGCACAGCGCTCCCCAGCCAAGCCCCTAGGCCGCGCACCGCCTTCCCTCCCGGGATCGCCCTATTTCGTCTTCCACGTGGATGGGTCCGTGGTCTTGAGCCAGGCCATGGTCTCGGCAAACCCCTGCTCGTAGGAGATGCGGGGGGTCCAGCCCAGGACGCGCTGCGCCTTCGCGATGGAGAACTGGAGGCGCGAGCCGAAGTTCTTGACCGTGTAGGTGGTCAGGAGGGGGCGGTCCGTGCGCCCCAGAAGCCTCCACGTCTGCTCCATGAGGACGGCCACGGCCATGGCAGCCCCGTAGGGGATGTGCCGCGTGATGCGCGGGACGCCCAGGCTGTCGGCGATCTTGTTGCAGAAGCCCTGGAAGGTATCCGAGACGCCGTCGTGGACCAGGAACCCCTCGCCCACGGCCGCGGGGTGCTCGGCGATGAGCAGGAGGAGGTCCACCAGGTTGCCCACATAGGTGGGCCAGATGAGGGCATCCCGCCGCCAGAAGATGAGTTCGCGCTTGACGATGGCGTCGGCGGTCAGGGGGACGAAAGTCTGGTCGCCGGGACCGTAGGCCCAACAGGGGTAGACCATGGTCACGGGCAGGCCGTGCTCCCGGTAGTAGCGCCAGGCGATCTCCGTGGCCTGGAGTTTGGTGTCGGGGTAGGGCTCGCCCCAGGGCTGGTAGGGGAAGGTCTCGTCCATGACCACTCCTTCCCGCAGGCCGAAGACGTCGTTGGTGCTCATCTCCACCAGGCGGGAGACGCCAGCCCGCAGGGCCGCCCGGCAGACGTTCTCCATGCCCCCCACGTTCACCTCGTCAAAGAGGCGGCGGGGGGCCCAGTCGGTCACCACAGCCGCGCAGTGGTAAACGATGTCCTGGCCCCGGCAGGCCCGCTCCACGGCCTCCGCGTCGCGGATATCCCCCTCTATGACCCGCACGCCCTGGCGCGCGAACTCGGCAAGGCGCGGCCTGCCCGGCAGGTCAAAGACAGTCACCTCGTTTCCCCGGGCCAGGTTCGCCTGGACCAGGTGGCTCCCGATGAAGCCCGCTCCCCCGGTGATGAGGACCTTCTTCCCAGCCATGGGTTCCCCTCCTGCAGGTTCCTGCGTGCCCCTTCACCTCCTCAGCGCTCCCGAGGCCATTATAGCCCGACCGCCCCTTCCGTGCAACCAGGCCGGAGGGGTGACCGGGGCCTCCGCAAAGCCGAGCGGGGCCAAAGAGAAACCCCGTGGCGGCGGGCCAC
>DAOTYM010000076.1:0-1811 GCA_034434775.1 Anaerolineae bacterium
CCACCAGGAGCAGGGAGACCAGGGCCATGGCCCCCTGGAGGTAGGGCAGGAGCCAGACCCGCTGGGGCGTGCGGGCCGGCCGGACGTCTATCTCGCGCAGGGTCAGCGGGCGCGGCACAGCGACCTGCCGCACCTGGCGCAGGAGGGAGACCGTGTGGCGCAGGCTCTCCAGTTCCCAGGCGCACTGGGGGCAGGTTCGCAGGTGGCTCTCCACCTGCCGGCGCTCCTCTGGCGTCACCTGGCCGTCCAGGTACGCCGAAAGGTGCTCGGCGGAGAGGTGTTGGACCTTCTGTGCCTTCATCTCCGCGTTCCTCCGCCCGCGGGGGGCCGGGCCCCCACGCGGCCTTGCTCACTCCCTAGACGGTACGGGGTGGGCAAAAGTTCCTCATGCTCTAAAAGGAAGGTGCGGAGCCTCTCCCGGGCGCGGCTCAGGCGGGATTTCACCGTGCCCAAGTTGAGGGAGGCGATCTCCGCGATCTCCTGGTAACTGAAGCCCAAGATGTCCGAAAGGACCAGGACCGTGCGCTGGTCTGGAGGCAAGGTGGCGATGCCAGCCTGGATGACGTCGCTCAGTTCGGCGCGCAGCACGTAGTCGTCGGGGCTTTCGCCCTCCTCGCGCATCAGGAGGGAGTGGTCGGGGCTTTCCTCCAGCAGGGCCTCCAGGGAATCGGAGGGCCGCCGCTGGCGGCTGCGGAGGTAGTCGTAGCAGGCGTTGGTCACGATGCGCAGGAGCCAGGCCCGGAAGGACCCTCCCCGGTAGCCGCGGAGGTTCTGGAACGCCTTGAGGAACGCCTCCTGGGTGACGTCGGCCGCGGCCTCCCCATCCCCCAGGATGCGGTAGGCCAGGTTGTAGGCCATCCCCTGGTAGGTCAGGATCAACTGGTTGAAGGCCTGGACGTCGCCCCGCCGGGCGGCGGCGATCAGGGCTTGTGGGTCCATCCGATGCCCCGCTTCCCCAACTTGACGAAACTGTCACCTTCGGCTATACTTAGGCCTGGAAAAAGGCGGAAGCATGGAAAAGGCTTCCGTGCTGGGCCGAAGTGGCGGAACAGGCAGACGCGACGGTCTCAAAAACCGTTGAGGGCTGACCTCATGTGGGTTCGAGTCCCACCTTCGGCACCACGGAACATTATACCAGGTTTCGCCAAATAGTCTAGGGGGCAGGAGGAGAGGACTCGCGGCTCCAGATGTTAAGGAGCATGCCCCCTCTCGTTTTGCAGGGCGGCTGCCGCTTGCCCGATCGTGCTTGAAGAGGAGCCTGTAGGGGAGACGACGGACCTCCATGGAAAGACACGCTTACCGAGGGGCTGTGCTGGCCGGGGTGGCCGGCCTCCTGGTTGGTCTCCTGGCCGGCCTGATCATCGGATGGTGGGTCTGGCCTGTGGAGTGGACGGCCACCAGCCTGAAGGACCTCAGGCCTGAATACAAAGACGAATACATCGCCATGGTCAGCGCGGCCTACGCCCGGGATGGCGACCTGGAACGGGCAATGCACCGCCTGGAAAGCCTCCAGGCCGGGAACCCAGCCCAGTTGGTGGTGGCCCTGGCCGAGCGCTACATCGCCGAGGGGCGGGACCTGGACGACATCCAATGCCTAGCCGGGCTGGCGGAGGGGCTGGGAGTCCGGTCGCCTCAGATCCTGGCCTACCTGGCCACGCCCACGCCGACGCCCACATGGACCTCCACCCCCACGGCGACGCCCGTTCCCACCGCTACCCCCACCTGGACGCCCATCCCGCCCACGGAGACGCCTACACCTGTGCCGCCCACGGCCACGCCCATCCCGCCTACCCCGACGCCCCTTCCGCCCA
>DAOTYM010000077.1:0-9909 GCA_034434775.1 Anaerolineae bacterium
CCCTGCGGAGACGGCGTCGGCGCAGGCTGACGCCCTGCTTGAGCCCCGATTTGAATCGGTGGCTGAAAATGGTAGGGGCAATGCATGAATTGCTCCTACAGACCTCACCTACCCCCCCAGCCCCCTCCCTCTCCATCCGCTGATGGAGAGGGAGGGGGAGGCCGAAGGCCGGGGGTGGGTGAGGTCCGCAGGGGCGAGGCATACCTTGCCCGCGCGCCGCTGAGAAGCCCTCAGCCATTGGGCTTGCATTTTAGGGTGCTTGGTGGTATACTATAAATAGGTTGCACACCTTTTTGTCTTCTTCTAGTCGCCAGGTCTCCTCGGTCATCGGCCTAGTGGGCAGGAACTCTCAAGCGGAGGTGAACTATGTCTGACGAAGCCAAGCGCAAGTTGAACTTCGTCCGCTACGGCCTGGTGGTCGTGACCATCGTCGTCCTGGCCATCACGCTGGCCCTCCTCGCCCCCTTCGCCTCTGCCGGCCTGATGGGCTGGGGAGAGGTGGCCTGGCGGACCATCCTCTATACCGTGGTGACCGCTGCCATCTGCACAGGGGTCTACTTCGCCTACAAATCGTTTGTCGCCAAGTAGGGCTCACCCCCACGGGCCCGAGAGGAGACGCAACGCCGCGGGGACGAAGGGCCTTCGCCCCCGCGGCGTATCATTTGGTGGGCCTACAGCCGCCCCAAGACCTGCCGGGCGATGACCAGCCGCTGGATCTCCGAGGTCCCCTCGCCGATGGCGCAGAGGCGCTGGTCCCGGTAGAGGCGCTCCACCCCGTACTCCCGCATGTACCCGTACCCGCCGTGGATCTGGATGGCTCGGTAGCAGGCCCGTTCCGCCACTTCCGAAGCGAACAGTTTGGCCATGGCCGCTTCCTTCACGAACTCGCGCCCCTGGTCCTTGAGCCAGGCGGCTCGGTACACCAGCAGGCGCGCGGCGTCCAGTTCGGTGGCCGTGTCGGCCAGCATCCACTGGATGGCTTGGAACTTGGCGATGGGCTGCCCGAACTGCACCCGCTCCTTGCTGTAACGCACCGAAGCCTCAAAGGCGGCCTGCGCCAGGCCCAGGGCCATGGCCCCGATGCTGATCCGCCCCTCGTCCAGGGTGGTGAGGAACTGCTTGAACCCCTGCCCCGGCTCCCCCAAGATGTTCTCGGCCGGGATGCGGCAGTCCTCAAAGAAGAGTTCCGAGGTGACGGACCCCCTCAGGCCCATCTTCACCTCGTCCCGGCCCGGGCGGAAGCCCGGCGCGCCCTTGGGCACGATGAAGTTGGAGATGCCGCGGGTGCCCGCGCTCTTGTCCGTCACGGCAGCGATGATGACCACATCGGCGATGGAGCCGTTGGTGATGAAGCACTTCTGCCCGTTGATGACCCACTCGTCCCCGTCCAGGTGGGCGGTGGTCTTGCAGGCCCCGGCGTCGGAGCCGGCCCCGGGCTCCGTGAGGCCGAAGGCCCCCAGCCACTTCCCCTGGGCCAGCGGGACCAGGTACCTCCGCTTCTGCTCTTCGGAGCCGAACATGAGGAGCGGCTTGCAGGCCAGGGAGACGTGAGCCGCCAGGGTGATGGCCGTGGAGCCGCAGGCGCGGGCGATCTCCTCCACGGCGATGGCGTAGGAGAGGGTGTCGGCACCAGCCCCGCCGTACTCCTCGGGGATGGGCAGCCCCATCAGCCCCAGGGCGGCCATCCTCTCCACGATAGGCCAGGGGAACTGCCCCGTCTCGTCCGTCTCCGCCGCCCGGGGCGCCACTTCTTTCTCGGCGAACTCCCGCACCGTGCGGCGGAACATCTCCTGCTCTTCGTTGAGCGCGAAGTCCATCGTCCTCCTCCCTCGGTTGCCCCCGTCATCGGGGGATGACCATGCCCGTGGGGTCTATCTCCCGCAGGATGCGCCGCTCTTCCTCCGTAGGGGGAGCGGTCTCCTGGATCTCGTCGGCCATGAGGAGCGGGAAGCCCGTGGCCTCCTGCACCTGCTCCGGCGTCACGCCGGGGTGGACAGCGAGCAACTTCATCCGCTTGGTCTCGTCGTCAAACCCCAGCACGCCCAGTTGGGTGATGACGCGGTAGGGCCCGCCGCCGCTGGGCAGGCCAGCGGCCTCGCGCGCCCCCGGCCCCGAGAGGTACCCCGGCGTGGTCACGAAGGGGAGCCGGGCCATGAAGGTGCGCGGGCTCTGGTTGCGCATGATGTAGATCAGGCGCCAGCAGAAGGAGCCGATGTCGTTGGCCCCGCCGCTCCCCGGCAGGCGCACCTTGGGCTGCTCCCAGTCGCCGAAGACGGTGGTGTTGAGGTTGCCGTAGGGGTCAATGGCCGCCGCGCCCAGGAAGCCGTAGTCAATGTACCCGGCCTGGCAGGCCGACATGACATCGTGCATGCTGGACGCCATGACGGCGCGGTGGAAGGTCCGGGAGTCGCCCACGGAGATGGGGAGGACGGGGACCTGAGGCCCAACGCCCCCGGCCTCAAAGATGATGAGCAGGTTGGGGGCGTGGGTCCGCTGGGCAAGCATGGAGGCGATCATGGGCAGGCCCGTGCCTACGAAGACCGATCTCCCGTCCTCCAGCAGGCGGGCGGCCACGCAGGCCAGGAGTTCGCTTTCGCTGTAGGAGCCTCGCTGTGCCATCTTGAGCACCCTCCAACGCCCTTCGCCGGCTTCGGGCGGACCTACACCATCGGGGCGCGGTACTGCTCTATGCGCCGCAGGCGGTTCATCTTGCGGATGCCTCCCACCCGCTCCAGGTACTCCTCAAAGTCCTGCACGCCGAAGACGTAGCGGTCCATGTACTCCTGCACCCCTTCGTCTGTGGTGGAGAGGTGCAGCCACTCGCGGATGTGCTCCTCGTCAAAGTAGTAGAGGTAGGGCATCTGCGTGGGGTGCGCGCCGAAGGGGACCTCCACCACCGCGTCCACCACGTAGTAGGGGATGGCCGTGTGGCGGGGGTTGGCGCGGATCACCTCCTCGTCCACCACCTCCTCGGTGGAGATGATAACCCGCCGGGCGGCGCGGGAGAGTTCAAAGTCCTCCACCAGGATGCCGTCAATCTGGGCGTTGCCGTACTTGTCGCAGCGGGGGACGTGGAAGAAGGCCACGTCGGGATAGGCGGCGGGGATGAGGACGATGGGCTTGCCGCTCCAGGGGTCCCGGACCAGTTTGGCCGAACTCTTCTCAAAGGTGTCGGTGCCAGCCAGGTTGCGGGCGGGGATGAAGGGCAGCCCCATCGCTGCCGCCAGGAAGCGCCACTGGTACCCCGCGTTGGAGATCTCGGCCACCACCTTGACCCGGCCGGACTCCACGGCGCGGCGGCCGGCCGGGGAAAGGCCCCGCAGTTCGTGGCCGAAGGCGTAGGCGCACTCCACCTTGCTCACACAGCCACCGCCGATGAGGATGTCAATGTCGTGGACGGCTGTCTTGCCGGCGATGGCCAGGTTCCGCTTGCCCTGCCGGATGACCTCGTAGAGGACCGCCATGGGGATGCGGACGTGGCCGAACCCGCCGATGGCCACGTAGTCGCCGTCCCGCACGAAGCGTTGCACGGCCTCCTGGACGGTCATCCTCTTGTCCACCAGGGCGCGGGACTTGTGTTCCCGCACCCACTGGCGGTTCTCGTCCGGGTCGTGCCACCCCAGAAGTTCGCCCTTCCCCTCAGCCAGGACCTCCATGGTCGTCTCACCTCCTCTGCGAGGCAACAGATTGGACCTCACCCCTACCCTCTAGCCCCCTCCCCTCTCCGCCTGCGGAGAGGGAAGGGGGACCGGGGGATGAGGTGAGGTCCACAGGCTCGCCTACTGGAAGACGATGCGGCGGATGCAGTGGTTGAGGGTATCGGCCACCAGTAGGTTGCCGTCCTTGTCAAAGGCCAGCCCCTGGGGGTTCTTGAAGCGGGCCTCCGCCGCCGGGCCGTCCACCAGGTCACCGGGCTCGCCGCACACGCCGGCCAGCGTGGTGACCACGCCGTCCGGGGTGATCTGGCGGATGCAGTTGTTGCCGGCGTCGGCGATGTAGAGCACGCCCTGGGCGTCCACCACCAGGTCCACCGGGTACTTGAAGCGGGCCTGGTCGCCCTTGCCGTCGCGGTAGCCGGCCTGGGTGTAGGCCCCGGCCACTGTGGTCACCTGCCCATCCGGCGCAATCTTGCGGATGAGGTGAGAGCCGGCCAGGAGGCGGATGTTCACCCCCTCCGAGACGAAGATGTTGCCCTCGGCGTCCATCCCGATCCCCGAGACGAAGGAGAAGCGGGCTTCCCCGGCAGGGCCATCGCGGTAGCCGGCCGAGCCGCTCCCAGCCACAGTCTCGCGCTGTTTGGTCTCCAGGTTGAGGCGGATCACGCTCTGGCGGTCCAGCCCCCACCCGGCGAGGATGTTCCCTTCCTGGTCAAAGGCCATCTGGTAGGCATGGAACCGGTCGGTGACGGTTTCCACCTTGCCTTCACCGGGCAACACCACCCGCAGTTTGGCGTTGTCGGTGTCGGCCACGTAGATCTGGCCCTGCGGGCCCACCAGGATGCCCCACGGCGTGGCGAAGCGCGCCTCCTGCAGGGAGCCGTCTTTGTCGCCAATGGGGTTCCCCCCAGTGATGGTGGTCACCGTGCCGTCGGGCGCGATCTTGGCGATGCGGCGGTTCTCCCGGTCGGAGACGTAGATGTTCCCTTCCCCATCCACGGCCACGTCAACGGGCCAGTTGAACTGGGCCTCCAGGGCCGGCCCATCGGCCATGCCCGGCTCGCCGGTGCCGGCCACGGTCTCCACTGTGGCGTTGGCCGCCAGGTGGCCCACGGGCTGGGCCTTGGGCTGCTCGGCCTGCGGCGTGGCCTGGCGGCCGCCCCCGCACCCAGCCAGGAGCGCCCCTGCAAGGAAGAGGACGATGCAGATGGAGAGCCACTTCCCTTTGCCCATACGGTTCCTCCCTCCTGCGTCTGTGAAGATTTTATGGCTCACCGTACCCCCGCCGCTTGCGGTGGGTAGGAGAGGCCCGAGGTCTGATCCCGCCTATTCCGCGGGCACGAAGTACACGTCCGTCGGTTTGAACTTGGAAAGGCGGCGGTAGCGCGGCTTCACCTTCATCCCGATCCAATCCACGCTGGCCTCCGCCGGGTCCACCCCCAGGAGCCGCCCCAGGAACAGGGTGTCCACCCCCTCAAACTCAATGAGGGCCAGGACGAAGGGGCATTCCGGCAGGAACTCCTCGCTGCCGAAGTGGCAGACGGTGAAGGCATGCACCCGCCCCTCGGCCGGGATCTCCACCCACTCGGTCTCCCGGCCAGTGTACATATCGTGCCCCCGCGGGTTGGCGTAGGTGTACCCCGTCTGCGGCTCCCGGCAGACCAGGAAGCGGCCGTTGGCCAGGCCGGCGAAGAAGGGCGAATCCTGGCCATAGGAATGGATGTACTCTATGTGGTACGGCTGCTTGATGATGATGGGGGCCATCTCCTTCAGCCCGCTCAGGTCCTTGCCGGTGGGGAAGGGCACGTTGAAGAGGACGGTCCCCTCTTCCGTCTCTTCCATCTTCGTGGGCAGTTCGGGTTTGGTCTCTTCTGCCATGGCCGACTACTCCTCTCGCTCCAGGATGGAGACGGTCACGTAGGTGCCGGTGCCGGCGTGGCTGTGGATGGCCCCGCGGCGGGCGTTGGGGACCTGCAAGGTCGGGTTGCCGAAGTGCTTGGCGATGGTCCCCTGGAGTTGCCAGATCGCGAAGACGGCCTGCATGAGGCCCGTGGCGCCCACAGGATGCCCGCAGGCGATGAGGCCACCCGACGGGTTGACCGGGCACACGGGCTCCTCGGGCAGGTCCAGGCCGTAGTCCACCCCGGGCATGAAAGCTTTGCCGCTGGCGGCGAAGGGGCCGCCCTCGCCGTAGCGGCACAGGCCCATGTCCTCGTAAGTCTGAATCTCGCTGGAAGTGTAGGCGTCGTGCAGTTCCACGAAATCCAGTTCGTGCAGGGGGTCGTAGATCCCGGCGCGGGCGTAGGCCTCCTTGGAGGCCATGCGCCCCGCCCGGAAGGAATGCACGCCCGGGTACCGGAAGCCGCGGTCCCACAGGTCCCGGTAGTAGGCCCGGCTCTCGGCCGTGTCTTCGTGGGGGAGGAGGTTGTACCTCAGGAACTGCTCAAAGGATTGGTGGGGGCGGTCGGCCATGCGCATGGCATCGGTGCCACGGCCGATCCCCGTCACCCGCACCCGAGGGAGGCGCTTGCCGGCGGCCTTCTCCAGTTTGGCCAGGCCCTCCTCGCTGGCGAGGACCGTGCAGGCCGCCCCGTCGCTCATGACGCAGATATCCAGGCGGGTGAGGGGCCAGGCCACCATGGGCGCGTTGCGCACGTCCTCCACGGTCAGGCGCATGTGCTTCTGCGCGTAGGGGTTGAAGGTGGCGTTCATGTGGTTCTTGATGGAGACGTAGGCCATCTGCTCCGGGGTGGTGCCGAACTCCTTCATGTGCCGCGTCACCATCATGGCGTAGTAGCCGGAGTAGAACCCCCCCACCGGGTAGTCAAAACTGACGTCCGAGGCCAGGGCGATGAACTCGTTCCCCTTCCAGGTGTTGACGTGGGACATCGTCTCAAAGCCGTAGCAGAGGCACACATCCATGTACCCCGAGGCGATGGCCTTGTACCCTTCCTGGAAGCAGATGCCGCCCGTGGCCCCGCCGCCCTCCACGCGGTGCGAGGGCTTGGGACACAAGCCCAGGTAATCCTGGACCATGATCCCGGCCATGAGTTGCCGTGCGAAGTGGTCCGAGAAGTACGAGCAAACCGTGCCATCCACGATCTCAAAGAACTGAGGGTGTTCCAGGCCCAGGTCGGCGAGGGCGTAGTCGTAGGCTTCTTTGACGATGGCCGGGAACGTCTTGTCTGGGCGAGCCTTGGTGAACTTGCTCACGCCTCCAGAGACTGCGTAGACTGGCCGCATCGCTCCATGCCTCCTTGCATTGCGCTCTGTGACCCGTGGCACGTTCCACGAATGGCTGCTTTGGCCCCCCTTTGGGCCTCCTCGCTCACCTCCTTTCGCCTCTCCTGCGGCATCGTTGCCGTCCGAGCCCCGGCGCCGCCCCTGGATGGCCAGGGCGCCCTGGAAACACGAGCGGGACACGCCACCGCGTCCGGCCACGCTATGGCCAGCCTCCGTTGGCGTCTCCCGCTCCAGGTGACCCGCGATCGTTTCGGTGGTCCGACGGCATGGGGTGCTCCCCCTTGTGGGAAGCCAGAACCACAAGCCAACCGCCGCCTGCTATTTTACACCATGTTGCCCAAAGTGCAAGCCGCCCGAAGGCCTCTTCGGTTCCTCCTCGCGCTGGCGGGTTGGAAAGTGCATCGCCCTGCAGACCTCTTCCCCGGCCCCCTGACCTCACCCACCCCTGGCCTCTCCCCGACCTGTGTAGGGGGCAATTCATGACATGCTCCTACAGATTCCTTGCCCTCCGCAGGCGGAGAGGAAGGGGGATGGGTGAGGTCAACCCCAGCCCGGACCGCTACCCCAGGGGAAACCTGACACCCTCCCCCTCCGTCTGGTATAATGGGGCGATGGATCGGCGCGAGGATGTCCAGGAACTGGGAGAGGAGTGCAAGGTGCGCGGAGAAAGAGGGTTTCGTTGGCGTGGGTTTGCCGTGTCCCTGGGGGTTGCGCTGGCCTGCCTGGGGCTTCTCTGGGCAGGGCTGGCGGCCGCGGGCGTCCAGGCGGCACCGCCCCCGCCCGGGGGGCTTGTGCCGGGCCAAGTCATCGTCAAGTGGCAAGAGGGCGTGGAGGCGGCATCTGCCGAGGGCTTCCTCTCGGAGCGGGGCGCACGGGTCCTGAAGCAGGTGGAAGGGCAGGGGCTGGCCTTGGTATCCGTGCCCCCTGGCCGGGGGGAGGCCTTCCTCCAGGCGGTGGCCGGCGACCCGCGGGTGGCCTACGCCGAGCCCAACCGCTGGCTCTACGCCTGCGGCGTCCCGAACGACCCCTCCTGGCCCTCCCAGTGGAACATGGTGCTGATCCAGGCCCCGGCCGCCTGGGACGTGGTCACCGGCACGGCGCAGGTGGTCATCGCCTTCGTGGACACAGGCCTGAACCAGAGCCACCCGGAGTTCGCCGGGCGGGTGCTGCCGGGGTACGACTACGTCAACGGGGATACCGACCCGGAGGACGACAACGGCCACGGGACCCACGCTGCGGGGATCGCCCTGGCCCAGGGGAACAACGGCCGCGGCGTGGCCGGGGTGAACTGGAACGCCCGCATCCTGCCCCTGAAGGTGCTGGATGCCAGCGGGCGCGGCACGTATTTTGACACTGTGAGCGCCATTTACTTCGCCACGAACCAGGGAGCCCGCATCCTGAACCTGAGCCTGGGCGGCCCGGACCCCTCGCCCTCGCTGTACGAGGCGGTGCGCTACGCGGTGCAGAACGGAGCGCTCGTCTTCGCCGCGGCGGGGAACGACGGGGGCGCGGTTCTCTACCCGGCGGCCTACGACGAGGCCATCGCCGTGGCCGCGACCAACGCCTGGGACGAGCGCGCGGCCTACTCCAACTACGGCCCGGCGGTGGACATCGCCGCGCCAGGCGGCACTTCGGGCATGCCCATCTACAGCACCTATCTGGGCGGCGGGTACGGCTACCGCTACGGGACCTCCATGGCCACGCCCCACGTGGCGGGCCTGGCCGGACTTCTCTGGGCGGCCAACCCCACCCTGAGCGCGGGCGAGGTCTGGGCCCTCATCCGGGATACGGCGGATAAGGTGGGCACCGCTCCCTACACGGGCGGCCGCAACGACTACCTGGGGTACGGCCGCATCAACGCCCAGGCCGCCGTGCGGCGCGCCGACCCGCCGGTCCTGCGGGTGGCGCCGGGCGAACTCTGGTTCCTGATGGACGACACGTGGACGCCCCCATCCCAGGGCATCGCCATTGGCAACGGTGCCCGCCACGTCCCCCTCACCTGGGAAGCCGCGGTGACGGGCGGCTCCCGGTGGGTGCTGGCCTTGCCGCCCCTCAGCGGGACCCTCCCGGGCGGCCTCACCCACACCCTGTGGATCTCCGTGGACCGCTCAAGCCTCTCCTACGGGACCCACACAGGCCGCGTCCGGGTGAGCAGCGCGACGCCGGACGTGCAGGGCAGCCCGCAGGGGGTGTGGGTGCGCCTGACCTACGTGCGGAGCCTCTCCCACCTCTACCTGCCGCTCCTCTTCGCCCATCCCCCGGAGCCGGAGGGGTACCTGTGGCTGGATGCCTCGGCGGGCGGCACGGCCATCACCCTGGGCGACGACGACGCGGCCCAGGTCGCGCTCCCTTTCCCCTTCCGCTTCTACGGCCAAGTCTATTCCTCTATCTGGGTCTCGGCCAACGGCTTTGCCAGTTTCGGCACCGGCTACGGCGGTCCCCCCTACTACAACAACCACTGCCTGCCCAACTCCAGCCCGCCCAACAACGCCATCTACGCCTTCTGGGACGACCTGGACCCCTCGCTGGAGGGCGGCGTGTACGTCAAGCCCTTCGGCGCTGACACTTTCGTCATAGAGTGGCAGGAGGTGCCCAAGTACGGGTCGGTGAGCCGGGAGACCTTTGAGATCGTCCTCAAGGCCGACGGCCGCATCAAGTTGCAGTACAAAGAGGTGGGCACCACGGGGTCCAGCACGGTGGGGGTGGAAAACGCCTCGGGAAGCCGCGCGCAGCAGTACCTCTGCAACGGCATCGGGGGCGCCCTGACGAACGAGATGGCCCTCTGGTTCACGACGGAGTAGGCACCCCGCCGCCTGCGGCGGGGAGTGGGTGAGGTTCGCAAGGGGCAATTCACGAATTGCCCCTACCATTTTGGTAGTCACTCCTTATGGTAGTGATAATATCTAAAGGTCAGGAATTCCTCCCAACTCCAGACATGATCGGCCAAGCCAATGGCCATCGCAGGCGTCCGCCTGCGATACCGTCGGCCGTGGGGAAGCCCTTCCGCAGG
>DAOTYM010000078.1:0-17220 GCA_034434775.1 Anaerolineae bacterium
CGAGGTGCCGCACCAGGAGCCCTCGCCGTGCAACCCCGTCCTCGTCCAGGACCAGGTCCCCCACCTGGCGGTGCATCTCCCGCACCGCGGCCTGGTTGTGGCGGGGGGAGTCCCGCACGTGGGAATACGTCCAGCCGATCTCCGCGTCGGCGTACTTCATGTCGGGCATGTAGATATCCACCACGCCGTCCAGCAACTGGAGCGTCCCCAGGGCGTCGTAGCCGCCGGTGTTGTAGACCAGGGGCAGGCGCAGGCCCGCTTCCGCAGCGATGAGGAGCCCGGCCAGGATCTGGGGCACCACGTGGGTGGGCGAGACCAGGTTGATGTTGTGGCACCCCATCTCCTGCAGGTAGAGCATCATGCGCGCCAGGTCCTCCGGCTCCACCTCCTCCCCGTGCCCCAACTGGCTGATGTCGTAGTTCTGGCAGTAGTCGCAGCGCAGGTTGCAGTGGGTGAAGAAGATGGTCCCCGAACCGCCGCGGCCCACCAGGGGGGCTTCCTCCCCGAAGTGGGGGTTGAAACTGGAGACCACGGCCCGCACCCCTGTGCGGCAGGCTGCGCCCTTGGGGCCTTCCAGGCGGTTGGCGCCGCACTCGCGTGGGCAGAGGGTGCAGGCCCGCAGGATTTCGTAGGCCTGCGCCACCCGCTCCTTGAGTTCGCCCCGGCGGTGCAGGGCCAGGTAGGCTGGTTCCCACGCGCCTTGCCGCTCCATATCTCCCTGTGTCACCAGGATACCGGCACTTCCCGGCGGCGGGAGGTGCGGTCCCAGAACCGCACGAAACCGCGCTCCTTCCCGAACCGGTAGACCTCGTAGGTCACCTCCACGTCCTCGCGGCAGTAGGCGATGACCTTCTCCAGGAGCCCCTGGCGGAACCAGTGCACCGCGTCCACGCCGCTGGCTGATTTGCCCCGGCCGAGGGTCGCCGTGGCCACGGCGTCCAGGCTCACTCGGAAGCCCAGTCGTCGCTCCAGGTGGTCCAGGAGGTCCACCGTGGGCAAACTCTGCAGGCTGAAGCCCGGCGGCGCGTACGGCTGGAGGACCCTATAGTCAAAGCGGAGGAGGTTGTAGCCCACCACCTTCCCTGCCCCCTCCAGTTCCTGGAAGAGGTCATCCAGTTCCTCCTCCTGGTAGGCGTGGTACAGGCCGGTGGCCGCGTTGTAGGTGACGGCCACCGAAACCTTCAACTTGTGGCAGTTCCCCCAGCCGCCGACCTCGTGGGCCAGGTGCTGGGTCTCCACATCCAGGACGATGAGAGGCCTGGACAGGTCTGTCACAACGCCTCCCCTCCGGCCGTAATGCCCCGCATGCTGTAGTAGGGGCGCATGGCTGTGCGCCCCTACACGCACCAAGTCACAACGCCTCCCCTCCGGCCGTGGCGTCCCGCATGGCCTCCGCCCGCTTCAGCCAGGCCAGGGCGTCCCGGTCCCGGGGGTCCACCTTCACCGCCCAGGCGAAGGCCTCTGCCGCCCGGTCCCACTCCCCGCGGTCTTTGTAGATGAGCCCCAGGTTGTAGTAGGCGTTGGGCGTCGCCGGGTTGAGGTCCACCGAGCGCAGGAGCGCGCCGATGGCCCGTTCCTGCTGCTCCGAAGTGGCCAGGACCGGGTTGCCCAGGTAGGCCGCGGCCAGGTTCACCCAGACCATGGGGTTCTCCGGCTCCCGCTCCGCCGCGGCCTCCAGGATGGGGACTGCCTCTCGGTGGCGGCCCAGCAGGATGTACGCGCCGCCCAGGTTGATGCACACAGCCACGGCCTCCGGCGCGACGCGGTAGGCCTCCTCCAGGAAGGGCAGGGCCTCTCGGGCGCGGCCCGCCTCCAGGAGGCGCGCCCCCTGGTTCACCAGGATCGCTACCTGGCGGTCCGTGACCAGGTCCCGCCTGGAGGGGGCCCCTTGGGGAAGGTCCTCGGGATGGTGGTTCTCTGGCACCGGCTTCTCCTTCACATGCGCAGCCGCGCCGCCACCTGGCTCAGCGCGGGCACAACGTCCTTCTTGCGGGAGCGGATGCCCGGGAGGAGGTGGATACCCTCCTTCGCCGGCTCCAGGCCCAGGGCGCGGGCCACGGCCGCTTCGTGCCCCCGGACCCAGAGTTCCGTCTCGCCGCGGTGCAGGTCCACGACCATGAATAAGATAGACGCATACCCCCGTTCCTGGCGCAGGCGGTCCATCTCCGCTAGGATGCCCTCCCTCCGCTGGCCCACGGCGGCGCGGTCCGGCGTCTCCAGGTAGCCGACGCCGAACCGGGCCTCCCCGATGGTGAACTCCTTGAAGTCGCCCAGCAGGATGTCCTGGTCGCTCCGCCCGCTCAGGTCGGCGCTCACGGCGAAAAACTCCTCGGCCAGCGCGTCGGGGTCCACCCCGGCGAGGGCGGCCAGACGGGCGGCCGCGTCCTCGTCCCGCGCCGTGCTTGTGGGCGAGCGGAAGTGGACGGTATCGGCCAGGATGCCCACCAGCAGGACGCCTGCCAGGGCCGGGGGAATGTCCACGCCCTGCTCCTCGTAGAGGCTGGCCAGGATGGTGCAGGTGGCCCCTACCGGCTCGTTGCGGAAGAAGGCCGGCGCGGGGGTCTGGATGTCGCCGATCCGGTGGTGGTCCACGATGCCCACCAGTTCTGCCTCTTCCAGGCCCTCCACCGTCTGGCTGCGCTCGTTGTGGTCCACCAGGTAGACCCGGTGGCCCTTGGGGCGCAGGAGGTCGCTGCGGGAGAGGAGCCCCACCAGCCTCCCCTCCCCGTCCACGACCGGCAGGGAGCGCTGGCGCGCCAGGAGTTCGCGGGCCTCGTCCAGCGTCTCTTCGGGGGAGATGGTCAGGACGTCCCTCTGCATGACCTGGCTGGCCGGCACGCTGAGTTCCAGGAGCCGGACGGTGCGGAAGGTGTGATGGGGGACGGAGAGGACCCAAGCCCCCCGCTCTCGGGCCAGGGCCTGGATCTCCGGGTCCACCGGCAAGTTGCCAGTGATGATGAGGGCCCCCACACCCCGCTCCAGGGCCAGGCGTTGGGCGTCCTTGCGGTCGCCCACGACGAAAGTGATGCCGGGCGAGAGCCACTCTTCCATGGTGCGGAGGTCCATCGCGCCCACCCGGACGCGCTCCTGGAGGGGCTGGGTGCCGGCCACCACCACCCGCCCTCCCAGGGTGCGGACGACGCTTTCGGCGTCCAGGGCCACCTGGTCCAGGGCGGCGTGGTCCCACCCTTCAATGAGGGTCCGGGCCAGTTCCTCCACGCTGATGAGGCCGAGGAACTGCTGCCCCGGGCCCACCACCGGCAGGGCGCGGATCCTCCGCTCGTGCAGGGTTTGGCCGACCTCCCAGAGGGGGGTACGCGGCTCCACGGTGATGGGCTGGCGCGTCATGGCGTCTTCCACCCGGAGCCGGACATCGGCGATGGGGACGGGGGCTTCCACGCCGAAGCGCGCCAGGGCCCACTGGGTCTCGGGGCGCATGTCGCCCTGGCGCGCGGCGACGACGTTTTCCTCGCCCCGCGCCCGGAGGAGGTGCGCCAACGCCACCGTGGCGCAGATGCAGTCGGTATCCGGGTTCTTGTGGCCCACGACGAAGGTTTTCCTCGCCATGGCTGGCCTGCGCGCCCTTCGGACGGACGAGCCCGCGGGGACCGCGGGCTCACCCTTCCCAGTGCTCACGGCGGAGTTCGTCCAGCAGGTCGTCCTCTGAGAGGCCAAGGTCCTCGGATAGGTCGTATTCAAAGAGGGGGATCTCCGTGCCCATCTGGAACTCAAGGAACTCCAGGGCTTCCAGCGCGGCCTGGCTGATGGCCTCATCGGGGTGGTCCAGGAGCCTGGTGAGGACGCGCCGGGCTTCGCGGCCGCCGATCTGGCCGATGGCCCAGATGGCGGCCTCCCGCACCTCGGCGTCCTCGTCCTCAATGAGTTCAAAGAGCCTGGGGAGCGCGCCGGCATGCTCCAGTTCTCCGCAGGCCCGGGCGGCTTCAAAGCGGATTTCGGGGTCGGGGCTGAAGAGTTCCCGCTCCACGATGCTGCGCCACCGGATATCCGCGCTGCGGCCCATGGCGAAGATGGCGCTCACCCGCATCTTCTGCTCTTCGTCGTAATAGGCGTCCTCAATCAGGTCGTTGACGGCCGCCTCGCTGGAGTAGGCGATGGCCTCAATGGCGCGGCGTCGCACCTCCAGGTCCTCCCCCGGGGTGTGGATGGTGCCCAAAAGGGCCTGTTCAATGCGGGCGCCTATGGAGGCGCTGATCTCCCCCAGTTCGCTCAGGAGGAGGAACCGCCCCAGGGCTTCTGCGGCCGCGGTCCGCACCAGGGGGGATTCGTCCTGTTCCAGAAGGCGCAGGAAGGGCCCCACGAGGCCCACGTCCTCGCACTCCCAGAGGCCGTCCACCCCCGCGGCGCGCACCTCGGCGTCGGGGTCGTCCAGGCAGAGGCGGAAGATGGGGTCAAAGTTCAGTTCTATGTTCTCCTCGGCCAGTTCCACCATGGTGCGCACCATCTTGCGCCGCCGGGCGAGGGGGATCTGGGGCCAGACCTCCCGGACGCGCTGCACTTCCGCCCGCAAGAGTTGCGAAAGAAGCCGCAACTGGACCGCCGAAGGGTCTTTCTTGTCCGCATCTACCAACTGAGCCAACAATCGTTCAAACGCCGTGGTCATCCTGATTCGGGGTTGTCCCCCCACCTCCCCTATTGTGCTACAACAATTGTAGCACAGTGTGGCCCGTTGGTCAACGCGGACGCGGGCGGGGAAGGGGGTATGGGGGAGTCCAGGGGCACGCGCCCTGCCGGGGGTTATCCTTCCTTTGTCCCTTTGGAAAGGAGGGCGAAGAGCCGGGCGTGGCCGATGGAGGTAGCCAGTTGGGCAGCCAGGGGCTCCAGCAGGTGGAGGTCTGCCGAAGTGAAGGCCTCCAGTTGGGGGCTCCGCACGTCCAGCACGCCCACCACCTTTCCCTCCCAGAGGAGCGGGAGCGCCAGTTCCGAAAGGGTCCCGGGCATCTCGGGGTCCGGCTGGAAGCGGGGGTCCGTGCGGGTGTTGGGCACGACCAGCGGTTCTCCGTGGCTGACCACCCACCCCAGGACGTCCTCGGTCCGGGCCTGGCGCCGCCGTGAGGCCCCGTGGGGCCCTCGGGCGTGGATGGCCAGGGTATCCCCTTCCACAAGGCCCACGGCCACATAGGGGTAGCCCAGGTTCTTCTGGATCAGTTCCGTGGCCAGTTCGGTCAGCGCGTCCAACCGGAGCACCGAACTGGTGGCGCGGGCCACCTCGTTGATGACCTCCAACTGGCGGGTCCGGAAGCGCGCCGCCTCCAACAGGCGGGCGTTTTGCTCGGCCACGCTGGCTTCCGCGGCGAAGAGGCGGGCGTTCTGCAGGGCTACAGCGGCGTGTTCCGCCAGCACGCAGCAGAGGCGCATCTCCTCCATCCCAAACGCGGAGTGGGGAGAAGGATCCCCCAGTTCTATCAGCCCGATCACCTGGCCGTGGACCACCATGGGCAAGAGGACCCACTGCCGCCATCCCTGCTGGGCGAGGAAGGCCGATTCCTGCTCACTGAGGGGGGTCCTCGCAGCATCCACGGCCTGGGCCAGCCGGGTCTCTAGCACCTGGCGGAGGAGGGGGAAGGCGTCCACTGGGCGGAGGACGAAGGGGTCTTCCAGGCGGCCCTCCGTCCCCTTGTCCTCCTTCTTGGACCACTGCAGGCGGCAGATGAGTTGGCGGCTGGCAGGCTCCCAGTCGGAAATCCAGCAGGCTTCCAGGGAGGAAGCGGTCGTGACCTGCCGCCCGATGGCTTCCAGGAGCCGGCCCGTCTCCAGGCTGGCGGCCATGGCTGCGCTGGCCTCAATGAGGGTGGTCAGTTCCCGGTTGCGGCGCCGGATGCGTTCTTCGGTCTGCAGCCGGTCCAGCGTCTGGCCCAGCAGGCCGACGAAGGTGGTGAGGAAAGAGGCATCTTCCCGCGTCAGGCCCAGTCCCCGGGCGAGGATCAGCGCACCGACGACCCGGCCTTCCGCCTTCACCGGAAAGGCCAGCCAGTTCTCCTGGGGGATGTAGCCCAGGACCAGGGCTGCCCGGCTCCAGCGGGGGTCTTCGGGCCAGAAGCGCGAGCGCAAGAGGTCCACCAGGAACACCTGCCGCGCTTGGAGCAGGGCTGCGTCGTCGGTGTGGGTCGCCAGGACCTGTCCGTTGAGGAGGTCGCGGTAGGGGCTCTGGCCGTGCAAGGGGATGGGCAGGCCGGCGACCGGGCTCCCCAGGAGTTCGGTGAACACTTCCAGGAGCTCTGCGGGCGCGGCGTAACTGGCTGGGTCCAGGCGATGCTGGTCCCGGCTGACCAGGTAGACCTCCACCCAGGTGAACCCCAGGTCCTGGGCGCCCCGGATGTAGGTGGCCGTGGCTTCTTCAACGCTGCGGCTGGACTGGAGGCCGGCAGCGAGGGCGTGCATGGAGTTCAGGAGGGCCACCTGCTGCTGGAGGCGGGCGTAGGTAGCCGCGCTCTCAATGGAGATGGCGGCGGGGCCGGCCAGGACCTCCAGCAGGGCCAGGTCTTCCTCGGTGAAGGACTCCTCCACCTTGTTGATCAGTTCAATGGCGCCGATGGCTCGGCCGCGGACCATCAGCGGCACGCACAGGATGGACCGGGTGCGGAAGCCGCTCAGTTGGTCCACGGAGCGGTAGAAGCGGGGGTCCTCCTGGACGTTGGGGACGAGGAGAGGCTTCCCCTGCTGCACCACCCATCCAGCGATGCCCTGGCCCAGGCGCAGGCGGAAGGGGGCAACCCGGGCCGTGGCGCTGCCGAGGGCCCTCTCAAAGCGCAGTTCCCCCTTCTCTTCATCCAGGAGGAGCAGGGAACCTGCCTCCACGGGGAAGAGGTTCTCTATCTCGTCCATCACCACCTGGAGGACCTGGGAGAGGGCTGGAGATTGGCCGATGGCGCCGGCGATGTTGTGCAGGGCTTTGGTCAGCGCGGCAAGGTCTGTGGGGGGTCTGGCACCTCGCTGTGCACCGGAACCCGTCACTTGTGGATCACCCTTCCTGTGGAAACAACGCCCGCCCCCGCGGGAACGCCCACCTCGGCTTCCATTATAGCAGCAGAAGGCTCCGAGTTCAACTGCACCCCGGCGGCCGCGTGTTGCCGGAGGGCCAGGGTGTGGTATAATACCCCCCACGCGAAGGGGACACCTATCTCCTGAGGGGAAACCATGTCAAGACGGACGACAGTGCTCGTGGGACTTCTGGCGGCTGCCCTGTTGCTCGGGGCCACGACGGGGTGCGCGCTGACGGGCGCTGTGGGGAGGCGCCCGCCGACGCCGACCCCCACCTTCACCAAGACGCCCAAACCGACCTTCACTCCCACGCCCGTGGGCCAGCCGCCGCTGGTGATCACGCCCGTGCGGCCCACCCCGACGCCCGTGGTGGTGGCCACGCCCACGCCCATCCCGCCCGCCCCCACCGACACCCCTCTCCCTCCGACACCGACCCCGGAGCCGGTGGTGGCGGTGGTCCGGACGGAGGTCCTCAACGTGCGGGCAGGGCCTGGGGCCAACTACGACCGCATCGGCCAGGTGCAGAACGGCCAGACCTTTGACGTGGTGGGCCGGGTCCCGGGGGGCGATTGGATCCAGATCTGCTGCGTGAACGGGAAGAAGGGGTGGGTGCTCACGGAGTACGTGCGGGTGCGGGGCTCCCTACAGCAGGTGCCCGTGGTGACGGACCTGCCGCCCACTCCCACGCCGCGGCCGGCCACGCCCACCCCCGTGCCGCCCACGGCGACGCCGATGCCCGCCGCCACGCCCACACCGACCTCTCCCTACCTGTACAAGAAGGCCCTCCTCCAGCGCTGCGACCCCAACGCGGGCGTGACCACGATCTACGGCACGGTGTACCAGAACCACCAGCCCTACAACGGGGCGAAGGTGGTCTTCTCGTGGGTTCCGGATGGCCCGTGGGCGACCCAGCCGGTTATCAGTGGCCCCCACCAGGGGTACCCCAACTGGGCGCCCGGCTTCTACGAACACATCATCCAGGCTGGTGGCCCGCGGGAGGGGACCTGGTACGTCTGGATTGTGGACGACGCCGGCCGGCGCATCAGCGAGATGGTGATGGTGCACACCGACGGCGTGGCCGACCCCGGCAAGTGCCAGAAGGCCATCGTGGACTTTGACACGAACTGAACCCCGGCACGGCCGCGGCGGCCCTTTCGGTCCCCCTCGGCTGGGGTCCTTCTAGATCATCGGGCGAGGGTGCGCACAAGAGCAGGTTGGGCAAGGGAAGCCCAACCTGCTTTCTCATCGGGGCTTTGAGAGGAACGATGAAGGTCCTGGCCATCAGCGACGAAGAGGAACGCTGCCTCTACACTCCCTCCATCCGGGAGCGCTTCGGCGATGTGGCCCTGGTGCTCTCCTGCGGCGACCTGCGCCCGGAGTACCTGGAGTACATCGTTACCATGCTCAACGTGCCCCTCTGCTACGTGCGGGGGAACCACGACTACGAGTTCGGACGGCGGCTCCGCTGGCCCGGTGGCTGCGAGAACGTCCACCGGCGCACGCTGTACATCGCGGGGCTCCTCGTGGGCGGCTTGGAGGGGAGCGTGGGGGACCGCCCCGAGCGGGTCCACTACACCCAGGGGGAGATGTACCTGGAGATGGCGCGCATGGTCCCCGCCCTCCTCTGGAACCGGCTGCGGCACGGCCGCTACCTGGACATCCTGATAACCCACGCCCCGCCCCACGGCATCCACACCCTCTCGGACCCCGCCCACCAGGGGTTCAAGGCGTTCCTCACCTTCATGGATTGGTTCCGCCCCCGGTTCCTGGTGCACGGGCACTGCATCTCGTACCGCCCTGACTACCCTCGGCGCACCCGGTACCGGGAGACGGAGGTGGTCAACGCCTTCGGCTACCAGGTCCTGGAGGTGTAGGCAGGCTTTTGCGAGGCCCTCCTACCGGCGGTGCCAGATCCGCTCCCAGAGGAGGCGCTTCCGCAGGCGCATGATGCGCTCTCCCGGCTCCACGGCGGTGGGGCAGACCTCGCTGCACTCAAAGGCGGTGTGGCAACGCCAGCAGCCGTGGTCGTGGTCGGCTGCGGCGCGGGCCCGGGCGGGGTCCGCGTCCCGGGGCTCCTCCAGGACCCGCTGCGCCGCGGCCAGCGCCGCTGGCCCCAGGTACAGGGGGTCGGATGCCATCACCGGGCAGGCCGAGAGGCAGGCCGCGCACTCCAGGCAGTTCTCATAGCGGGTCGGGGGGAGAGCCGGCTCCGCAGCCGGCGAGACGGGCTCTGCGGACCGCACCAGGGGCAGCGCCACCTGGGCCCACCGGGCGAAGAAGGGCTCCATGTCCACCACCAGGTCGCTCACCAGGGGCAGGTTGCGCAAGGGCTCCACGGTGATGGGGCCGGGCCCCTCCTCCAGGAGGTCGTGCACGGTGGTCACGCAGGCCAGGCGCTCCCGGCCGTTGATGCACATGGCGCAGGTCCCGCAGGCCGCGTGGTGGCAGGAGTGGCGGAAGGTGAGGCTTGGGTCGTGGTCCAGCCGCACCATCTCCAGGAGGTCCAGCACGGTGTGGCGTGGCCTGGCCTGGAGGTGGAAGGTGTCGTACCGGGGCGGGTCCACAGCCCCGGGCTTGTAGCGGAAGACCCGCAAGGTGACCGACTGGACCGGCTCCTCGGGGGGCACGGGGCGCACGGGCGGGGCTTTGCGTCGCCAGAAGGTGATCCCACTCATGGTTGCCAACCTGCATTGCGAAGGGAGACCCTGCTTCCGCCTCGGCCTTGCCTCTTTCCAGGCAGGCGCAAGGCTTGTTCCTGGCCTGTCTCAACCCCACCCCTGAACCCCCTTCCCCCGTGCACGGGGAGGAGGCTGGGGGAGGGGTTCCTGGCCGCTTCGCCAAAGTCCCTGTGGCGTAGCACTAGCGGGGCACGTCTCCGTGTTCCACCTGGACCAGTTCCAGGAGCACCCCGTGCAGGCTTGCGGGGTGCACGAAGGCCACCAGGCCCTCTGCCCCCTGGCGGGGCTCTTCATCTATCAGGCGCGCGCCCTTCGCCTTGAGGGCGGCCAGGGCCGCCCGGAGGTCGTCCACCTCCAGGCAGATGTGGTGGATGCCCTCCCCCCGCTTCTCCAGGAAGCGGGCGACGCCGGACTCGGGGTCCGTGGGCTGGACGAGTTCAATCCGGCTCTCGCCCACGGGGAAGAAGGCCACCCGCACCCCTTGCTTGGGCACCTCGTGGATACCGCTTGGGACCACCCCCAGGGCGTCCGCGTAGTCCTGAAGAGCCCCCTCCAGGTCCTTCACTACAACGCCGATGTGATGCACCCTCTTCAGCATCGCTCTCACTCCTTTACCACAGAGGGCACAGAGCCCCCAGAGGCCCCGTAGGGGCGATTCATGAATCGCCCCTACTCACTTCTGTGCCCTCTGTGTCCTCTGTGGTTTCTCCTAGGCCAGGCTCTCGGGCCGGTACTCGCCGAAGACCCGCCGCAGGACGTCGCAGATCTCCCCCAGGGTGGCGTAGGCCTCCACGCAGCGCAGGAAGTGGGGCATCAGGTTCTCCGTGCCGCGCGCCGCCGCCTCCAGCGCGGCCAGGCACTGGCCCACCGCCTCGCCATCGCGCCGGGCCCGCAGGGCCGCCAGGCGCGCCCGCTGCCGCTCGCCCACCGCCGGGTCCACCTTCAGGAGGCGCGGCCGGTGCTCCTCCGCCACCACGTACTCGTTGACCCCTACGATGACCTGCTCGCCGCTCTCCACCGCCTTCTGGTAGCGGTAGGCGCTCTCCTGGATCTCCTGCTGGATGAAGCCCAGTTCAATGGCCCGCAGCGCGCCTCCCAGTTGCTCAATGCGGTCCAGATAGGCCTGCGCCCGCCGCTCTATCTCGTTCGTCAGGTGCTCCACGTAGTAACTGCCGGCCAGGGGGTCCACCGTATCGGCCACGCCGGACTCGTGGGCGAGGATCTGCTGGGTGCGCAGGGCGATCTGCACCGACTCCTCCGTGGGGAGCGAGAGGGCCTCGTCCCGGGAGTTGGTGTGCAGGCTCTGCGTCCCGCCCAGGACGGCGGCCAGGGCCTGGATGGTCACCCGCACCACGTTGTTCTCCGGTTGCTGCGCGGTGAGCGCGCAGCCGGCCGTCTGGGTGTGGAAGCGCAGGGTCCAGGAGCGGGGGTCCTGGGCCCCGAACCGCTCCCGCATGATGCGCGCCCAGAGCCGCCGCGCGGCGCGGAACTTGGCCACCTCCTCAAAGAGGTTGTTGTGGGCGTTGAAGAAGAACGAGAGGCGCGGGGCGAAGTCGTCCACGTCCAGGCCGGCCTCCACCGCCGCCTGGACGTAGGCGATGGCGTTGGCAAAGGTGAAGGCCACCTCCTGGACCGCCGTGGCGCCGGCCTCGCGGATGTGGTAGCCAGAGATGCTGATGGTGTTCCACTTGGGGACGTGGTCCTTGCAGTACTGGAAGATCTCCGTCACCAGGCGCATGCTGGGGCCGGGCGGGAAGATGTAGGTCCCCCGGGCCACGTACTCCTTCAGGATGTCGTTCTGGACGGTCCCCCGCAGCGCCTCGGGCGGGACGCCCTGCTTCTTGGCCACGGCGATGTACATGGCCAAGAGGATCCCGGCCGGCGCGTTGATGGTCATGGAGGTGCTCACCTGGTCCAGGGGGATGCCGGCAAAGAGGACCTCCATGTCCTCCAGCGAACTGATGGAGACGCCCACCCGGCCCACCTCGCCCTCGGCCATGGGGTGATCGGCGTCGTAGCCGATCTGGGTGGGTAGGTCAAAGGCTACCGAGAGGCCGGTCTGCCCCTGCTCCAAGAGGTAGCGGTAGCGGCGGTTGGATTCCTCGGCTGTGGCGTACCCGGCGTACTGGCGCATGGTCCAGAACCGCCCCCGGTACATGGTGGGCTGGATGCCGCGCGTGAAGGGGTACTGCCCCGGGAAGCCCAGGTCGGCGGCGTAGTCCACCTCCACATCGGCCGGCGTGTAGAGGCGTTCCACTGGGATACCCGAGAGGGTGGTGAACCGCTCCCGTCGCTCCGGAAACCGCGCCAGCACCGGCCGCAGGACCTCCCGTTCCCATTCCTCCCGTAGTCGTTCTATCTCGTCCATGGCGCCCTTCTCCGTCTTGCCACGCCGCAGGCCCTGCCCTCACTCCAGGGCCACCAACACCTCGCCCAATTCTACATCCTGGCCCGGCCGCACCCGCACCTGCACCACCTTGCCTGCCCGCGGGGCCCGCAGTTCGTTCTGCATCTTCATCGCCTCCAGGACGCAGACGACCTGGCCGGCCTGCACCTCTTGCCCCTCCTCCACCAGGACCTGGATGATCTTGCCCGGCATGATGGCGGTGACCGCGTCCGCGCCCGAGGGCATGGGCCTCTGGTCGCCCGACCGAGGGGCGGGCGCGGCCTCTGGCCCCTGCTCCTCCAGGCCGTCCACCTGGTAGGTGTGGGCGATCCCGTCCACCAGGGCTTCCCGCTCCCGGACCTCCACCTCGTGGCGACGGCCGTCCACCACGACCACGCCCTCCTCCGGGAACTCCACAGCGAAGGGCTGGCCGTTCACCAGGACCCGGTCGCCTTCCCACTCCACCTCGTGGCGTTGGCCATCCAGGATGAGGGTGAAGCGTCTCACCACTTGGTCCATCCTCCGATGTGGGTTGTCGGCGCGGGCCTTGTAGCCCACTTCCAGGGGGAGATGGCCGGCCGGCGCGGCTGAGGCTCGGCGCGGGCTGCGGCTTCCCGCTCGTCCTGCTGGCGGCCCAGGGCCGCGGCGACCGCCGCGGCCACCTCCAGGCGGCGGGCCCGGCCGGCGGCGCGCCGCTCCAGGAAGGGCCTCGCCACCTGGGGGAAGAGGGCGTAGGAGAGGACGTCCTCCTCGCTCTGGGCCAGGTCGCCGATCTCCGCCTTGGCTTTCTCATACCCTGGTGGGAGGAGGTCCGCCGGCCGGCAGGCGATGGGCTCCTCGTCGCCGATGGCCAGGCGCTTCACCTCCGGGTCAATGGGGGCCGGCGGGCGGCCGTAGTAGCCCCGCACGTAGTTCCGCACCTCTTCGGTGATGACCTTGTAGCGCTCCCCCAGGAGCACGTTCAGGGTGGCCTGCACCCCCACGATCTGGCTGCTGGGGGTCACCAGGGGCGGGTAGCCCAGTTCGGCCCGCACCCGCGGCACCTCCCGGAGGACCTCCGGCAGCCGGTCCTCGGCCCCCTGTTCCCGCAACTGGGAGACCAGGTTGGAGAGCATCCCCCCGGGGATCTGGAACTGGAGCACGCCCACGTCCACCGGGGGCAACTCGCTCTCAAAGCGGCGGTACTTCTTCCGCACCTCCCAGAAGTAGGCCCCGATCTCCGCCAGGAGGTCCAGGTCCAGGCCTGTGTCCCGCTCCGTGTCCCGGAAGATGCTGACGATGGTCTCCGTGGGTGGGTGCGAGGTCCCCTGGGAGAGGCCCGAGATGGCCGTGTCCACCCCGTCGGCCCCGGCCTCGGCTGCCTTGACCAGCGCGGCAGTGGCCATGCCGCTGGTGGCGTGGGAGTGGACCTGCACCGGCAGGCCCACTTCGGCCTTGAGCCGGCGCACCAGGTCGTAGGCCGCGCTCGGCGAGAGGAGGCCGGCCATGTCCTTGATGCACAGGGAATCCGCCCCCAGCGCGGCCAGTTCCTTCCCCATCTGGACGAAGGTCTCCAGGGTGTAGACGGGGCCGGTGGTGTAGCAGATGGCCGCCTGGACGTGCGCCCCGACCTCCTTGGCCACCTGCATGGCCCAGCGCATGTTGCGCACGTCGTTCAGGGCGTCAAAGATGCGGAAGACGTCAATGCCGTTGGCGTGGGCCCGCCGCACGAAGCGCTCCACGATGTCGTCCGGGTAGTGGCGGTAGCCCACCACATTCTGCCCCCGCAGGAGCATCTGGAAGCGGGTGCGGGGCATGGCTTCCCTCAGGCGGCGGAGGCGCTCCCAGGGGTCCTCATCCAGGAAGCGCATGGCGGCGTCAAAGGTCGCGCCGCCCCACATCTCCACCGACCAGAACCCCACCCGGTCCAATTTCTCGGCGATGGGCAGCATGTCCTCCAGGCGCATCCGCGTCGCCAGGAGTGACTGGTGGGCATCCCGCAGGCACAGTTCGGTGATGCGCAAGGGGTTCTTCCCCATAGACCCTCTCCAGCAACCTCACCTCACCCATCCCCCCATCCCCCTTCCCTCTCCGTCCACGGAGAGGGAAGGGGGTGCTGCCGCAGGCAGCGGGGGTAAGGCGGGGTCTCTCACCACCTCACCCATCCCCCCATCCCCCTTCCCTCTCCATCCGCTGATGGAGAGGGAAGGGGGTGCTGCCGCAGGCAGCGGGGGTAAGGTGAGGTCTCTCACCACCTCACCCCTATCCCTGACCCTTCCCTTCTCCGACTCGGAGAGGGGAAGAGGAACGGGGGATGGGAGAGGCCTTCCTAGCCGATCTCCACCAGGGGCTGGTCGCCTGCCACGGCCTGGCCCTGGGCCACGTGCACCCTGCGGACGGTGCCCGCCCGCGGGGCGCGCAGTTCTGTCTCCATCTTCATCGTCTCCAGGAGGACCAGGAGGTCTCCAGCGACGACTTCCTGGCCCTCCTGCGCCAGGACCTGGAGGACCAGGCCCGGCAGGGGGGCGCGGACCACGGCCGGGCCGGTCGGCGGCCCCCACCCCTCGGGGCTTCCCTCCAGGCCGTGGGTCCACTCCTCCCGCACGTCCACGGCGTGCTCCTGGCCCCGCAGGAGGACGCGCCACTCCTCCCCCCGTCGCTCCACGTAGGCTTCGTAGGACACGTGGTCCAGGAGCAGCGAGTAGAGGTACGGTTCCTCCACGGGCTGGAGGTCCACCTGCACGGGCTTTCCATCCACCAGGACCTGGCCGTCCGGGGCGATCTCCACGGTGAAGGCCGCATCTCCCACCTTGGCGGTGTACTTCATCTGCGCATCCCTCCCCAGCGGCCCACCACCCGCCAGGCCCGTGCGTCGGGGCGGCGTTCAATGAGGTTGGCCTCCTGCCGCTCCCGGTGGGCGAGGAGCGTGGCCAGGACGGCCGCGGCGCGCATGTGCTCCAGGTCCCGCGCTTCGTGGCGGAAGCGCGGCTCCTCGCCGAACCAGACGCTGAACCGGCCCTCCCGGAACTCTGGGCTGGCCAGGACCCGCTGGTGGAAGGGGATGTTGGTGGCCACCCCCAGGATGCGGAACTCCTCCAGGGCGCGCTGCATCCGCTGGACCGCCTCCTGGCGCGTCGCGCCCCAGACGATGACCTTGGCCAGCAGGGGGTCGTAGTGGGGGCCGACCTCCGCCCCTCGGTAGATACCCGACTCCACCCGCACGCCCGGCCCCACCGGTTCGTGGACGGCGTGCACCGTGCCCAAAGAGGGGGCGAAATCCCGGCTGGGGTCCTGGGCGAGGATGCGGCACTCTATGGCGTGGCCGCGCACCTGCACCTCCTCCTGGCGGATGGGCAGGGGTTCCCCCGCGGCGATGCGCAGTTGGGCCTCCACCAGGTCCACCCCCGTGACCATCTCCGTGACCGGGTGCTCCACCTGGAGGCGGCAGTTCATCCCCAGGAAGTAGAAGCGCCCCTCCTCGTCCAGCAGGAACTCCACCGTGCCGACGTTGCGGTAGCCCACGATCTGGGCCACCCGCAGCGCGGCATGGCACAGTTCCCGCCGCTTCGTTTCGTCCAGGGCCAGGGAGGGAGCCTCTTCTATGACCTTCTGCATCCGCACCTGGATGGAACTCTCGTGGTCGTAGAGGTGGACCACCTGGCCGGCGTGGTCGGCCATGACGGTCACCTCCACGTGGCGCGCGTTGGGGATGGCCTTCTCCAGGAGCAGCGAGTCGTTCCCGAAGCGGCTGAGGGCCTCGCGGCGGGCCCGGGTGAGGACCTGCCGCAGTTCGCCCGGGTCCCGGGCGAAGTAGAGGCCCCAGTACCCCCAGCCGAAGGCGGCCTTCACCACCAGGGGGTACCCCAGGCGGGCTGCCTCCCGCTCCAGCGCGGCGTCGTCCAGGGCCTCGTGGGTGCCTGGGGCCACCGGCACGCCGGCCGTGGCCACCTTCTGGCGGGCGGCGATCTTGTTGCCCATGAGGGCGATGGTCTCCGGGCGCGGCCCGACGAAGCGGATGCCGGCATCCTCGCAGGCCTGGGCCAGGCGTGGGTCCTCGGCCAGGAAGCCGTACCCCGGGTGGAGGGCATCCACGCCGGCCCGCACGGCGACGTCCAGGATGCGCTCCAGGTTGCCGTAACTTTCCCGCGCCGGGGCGGGGCCGATGGGATAGGCCTCGTCGGCGTAGCGCACGTGGAGCGCGTTCCGATCCGCCTCGGAGTAGACCGCCACGCTCCAGAGGCCGAGATCCCGGCAGGCCCGGATGATCCGCGCCGCGATCTCCCCTCGGTTGGCCACCAGCACCTTGCGGATGTCCATCATAGAGGGATGTTCCCGTGCTTCTTGGGCGGGTTCATGTCCCGCTTGTTGGCCAGCATCTCCAGGGCGTTGATGAGGCGGGGCCGCGTCTCCCGCGGCTCAATGACGTCGTCCACGAAGCCCCGCTCCGCGGCGACGTAGGGATTGGCGAAGAGGTCCCGGTATTCCTGGGTGAGGCGCTCCTTGGCCGCCTCTGGGTCCTCTGCCTCGGCGATCTCCTTGCGGAAGACGATGTTCACCGCCCCTTCCGGCCCCATGACGGCGATCTCCGCCGTGGGCCAGGCCAGGACCAGGTCCCCCCGCACGTGGCGGGAGTTCATCACGCAGTAGGCCCCACCGTAGGCCTTGCGGGTGATGACCGTCACCTTGGGGACGGTGGCCTCGCAGAAGGCGTAGAGGAGTTTGGCGCCGTGGCGGATGATGCCGCCGTGCTCCTGGGCCACGCCGGGCAGGAAGCCCGGCACGTCCTCAAAGACCACCAGGGGGATGTTGAAGCAGTCGCAGAAGCGGACGAACCGCGCCCCCTTCACCGAGGCGTTGATGTCCAGGACGCCGGCCAGGACCGCCGGTTGCTGGGCCACCACCCCCACGCTCTGCCCCCCCAGGCGGGCGAAGCCGACGATGAGGTTCTGAGCGTAGTGCTGGTGCACCTCCAGGAACTCGCCGTCGTCCACCACCCGGCGGATGATTTCCTTCATATCATAGGGTTTGGTGGGGCTTTCGGGGACGATGTGGTTCAGTTCCTCGTCCATGCGCAGGGGGTCGTCGCGGGTGGGGACGAAGGGCGGGTCCTCCATGTTGTTCTGGGGGATGTAGGAGAGCAGGCGGCGGATCAGTTGCAATGCGTCCCGTTCGTCCTCG
>DAOTYM010000079.1:0-16880 GCA_034434775.1 Anaerolineae bacterium
GGCCTCCCTGACGTGCGAGGTGGTGACGGCAGAACGGGTCCTCTTCTCCGGGGAGGTGGACCTGGTGCTCGCCCCGGGGATTGAGGGGCAGTTGGGCATTTTGCCGCACCATGCCCCCCTGATCACCGCGCTCCAGCCCGGGGAACTCATCGTCCGGCGAGGGGAGGAGGAGGTCATCTTCGCCGTGGGCGGAGGCTTCCTGGAGGTCGTCCACAACAAAGTCACCATCTTGGCGGATTCTGCGGAGCGCGCCGAGGAGATAGACGTGGAGAGGGCCCTGGCGGCCAAGAAGCGGGCGGAAGAGCGGTTGGCCCAGAGGCGTGCCGAGGACGTAGACCACGCCCGCGCCGAAGCCGCCCTGCGCCGGGCCATGGCCCGCCTGCGGGTGGCGGAGCACGCCAAACGGCGCAGGACCCACTCCCGCCCCCATGAGGAGTAACCGGGCTTTCGCCCTTTCTCTGGAGGAACGTCGTTGTTTGAGAAACGGATTGGCATTGACCTCGGGACGGTCAACGTCCTGGTCTACGTGAAGGGCCGGGGCATCGTCCTCATGGAGCCCTCCCTGGTGGCCATCTCCACCCGGGACAACCGGATCGTGGCCGTGGGGACCGAGGCGGAGACCATGGTGGGGCGGACCCCCGAGAGCATTGAGGTGGCCCGGCCCCTGCGGGATGGCGTCATCGCCGACTACGTGGTCACGGAGGCGATGCTGCGCTACTTTATAGAGAAGGTCTGCGGGCGCTTCCGGCTTTTCAAGCCGGTGGTCATGCTCAGCATCCCGGTGGGGGTCACCAGCGTGGAGAGCCGGGCCGTCCGCGATGCCGCGCTGCAGGCTGGGGCGCGGGAGGCCTACCTCATCCCCGAGCCCCTGGCCGCGGCCTACGGCGCGGGCATGCCCATCGGCACCCCCTCCGGCAACATGGTGGTGGACATCGGCGGCGGGACAAGCGAAGCAGCCGTCATCTCCATGTACGACATCGTCGTCTCCGGCTCCGTGCGCATCGGCGGCAACAAGATTGACGAGGCCATCGTCAACTACATCCGCCGCAAGTACAACCTGCTGGTGGGGGAAAAGACGGCCGAGGCCATCAAGATCCAGATCGGGAGCGCCCTGCCCCTGGCCGAGGAGATGCGCATGGAGGTGCGGGGGCGGGACCAGGTCTCGGGCCTGCCCCGGACCATCACCCTCACCTCCGGGGAGGTCACGGAGGCCATCGCCGAGCCCCTGGCCAACATCGTCGGGGTGGTGCGCGCCGTCCTGGGCAAGACGCCCCCGGAACTGGCCGCCGACATCATTGACCGGGGCATGATGCTCACGGGGGGCGGCGCGCTCCTGCGCAACATGGACCGTCTCCTGACGAAGGAAACGGGGGTGCCCTGCTACGTGGCCGAGAACGCCCTGGCCTGCGTGGCCATCGGGGCAGGCAAAGCCCTGGAGAACTACCACATCATGCACCGGACCCTGCTGGCCGAGGAGGCGTAAGGGCAGGCGCCCATGCCTGCCGCGGGGCGCGCTTTCCGGCGCATCGTTCCACATCATGGGGGAAGGGCAACTGACTGCCTGAAGGCCGCTTGGGTAGGGACGATCCCTGAACCGCCCCTACCCAAGCGGGTTTAAGTCACGGCCCGCCTTTTTTTACTCGTCGTCCAGGTAGAAGGTCATCCGCTGGAGGTGCACGACGGGGTCCACGTACTGGACCTGGACCCCTTCCGGCACGTTGAGGGTGATGGGGGCGTAGTTCAGGATGGCCCGGACGCCCCCGGCGACGAGTTCGTCCGCCACGGCCTGGGCCCCGGAGGCCGGCACAGCGATAATGGCCACCTTCAGCCGCTCCCGGGCGATGACCTCCCGCAGGTGCGCGCTGTCCTGGATGGTGAGCCCAGCCATGGTCTGGCCGATCTTCTTGGGGTCGTTGTCAAAGACGGCGACGATGCGGAACCCTTCCGGCGGGAAGCCGGCGTAGTTGGCGAGGGCGTGGCCCAGGTCGCCAGCCCCCACCAGGGCGACTGGCCATTCCCGGTCCACGTGGAGGATCCTCCGCAGTTGTTGCATGAGGTAGCCGATCTCGTACCCCATCCCCTGCCGGCCGAACTCCCCGAAGTAGGAAAGGTCCTTGCGGATCTGGGCCGAGGTGGTCCCCAGCCGCTGGGCCAGTTCCTGGGACGACGTGACCACCTTGCCCTCCTGCGCCATGTGCTGGAGGGCCCTCAGGTAGACCGGCAGCCGGCTCACCACGATGCGGGGCACTGGTTTCTGCGAGGCCATGATCTGTTCCTCCTGTCCCGGGGTATCCTAGGCGCGCGGCGCGGGACGAGCGCTTCAGCATCATATTACCATACATCATTGTTGTAAGCAACTTGTCGCGCCTCAGGCCAGGGCTTTTTCGGAATGCGCGGGCACAGGCCTCTCCCCAGCCCCCGCTGCCTGCGGCGGCACCTCCTTCCCCACCGGCAAGGGGCTAGCAGATGCGCGGCAGTTGCGCCCCGGCCAGCATCTCCACCACCCGCCGCGCCCCGAAGGGGGTCCGCAGGACCACCCGCCGCGGGTGCTCCTCCGTCACCCGGCCGATGCGCGCCGCCTCCCGGCCCAAGGGGTGGGCCCGCAGGGCCGCCAGCGCCCTTTCCGCCGCCTCTGGGGCGACGGCGACGAGCACCTTCCCCTCGTTGGCCACGTAGAGGGGGTCCAGGCCCAGGAACTCGCAGGCGGCCCGCACCTCTTCCCGCACGGGGATCGCCGCCTCTTCCGCCTCTATCCCCACGCCAGCAGCCTGGGCCCACTCGTTGAGGGTGGTCGCCAGCCCGCCGCGGGTCGGGTCCCGCATGCAGCGCACTGCGCTCCCGCAGGCGGAGAGCACCCCCTGGATGAGGCCGTTGAGGGGGGCGCAATCGCTCACAAGGGCTGATTGGAAGGCGAGCCCTTCCCGCTGCATCATCACCGCCATGCCGTGGTCGCCGATGGTGCCGCTCACCAGGAGCACGTCGCCCGGGCGGAGGTTCTGGGGCGTGAGGCAGAGGCCCTCTGGCACGAGGCCGATCCCCGCCGTGTTGATGAAGAGGCCGTCCGCCGAGCCGTGGTCCACCACTTTGGTGTCGCCGGCCACCACCTCCACCCCCGCGGCACGGGCTGTCTCAGCCATGGAGGCTACCACCCGCTCCAGCGTCTCCAAGGGGAGCCCCTCCTCCAGGATGAACCCCGCGCTCAGGTAGAGGGGGCGCGCGCCGGACACCGCCAGGTCGTTGACCGTGCCGCACACCGCCAGTTTGCCGATGTCCCCACCCGGGAAGAAGAGGGGCGAGATGACGTAGGAATCGGTGGTGAAGGCCAGGCGCGTGCCAGGGAGGGTCAGCGTGGCCGCGTCGTCCAGCGAGGCCAGGACCGGGTTGCGGAAATGGCGCAGGAAGACCTCCTGCACGAGTTCGTGGCTGAGTTGCCCCCCTGACCCGTGGGCCAGGAGCACGGTGCGCGGCCTTTCTGCCACAGGTTGCCCTCCCCGAGGTCCAGACCGAACTTCAACCCCTTGCGGCGTCCCCCTCCGCAGGGGGCCAGGTCAGCCCTGGCCGTACTGGTAGTACGCGGCGCAGGCCCCCTCCGCACTGACCATGCACGGGCCCACCGGCGTCTGCGGCGTGCAAGCCCGCCGGAAGAGGGGGCATTCCGGCGGTTCCAGCACTCCCCGCAGGACCTCCCCGCAGCGGCACCCCTTGGGCTCTGGCGCTGGCGCAACCTCCACCGGGAAGGCCTGGGCCGCGTCCCGGTGGGCGAATGCCGGGCGCAGCGCAAGGCCGCTCGCCGGGATGGCGCCGAACCCTCGCCAGTCCGCCGCCGCCACAGTGAAGACGCGGCCCATGACCTCCTGCGCCGTGGGGTTCCCCTCCTCGCGCACGCTGCGGCCGTAGGCGTTGGCCACCTCGGCGCGGCCATCCTCCGCCATCTCCACCAGGGCGGCGATGGCCTGCAGGAGGTCCAGGGGCTCAAAGCCGGCCACCGCGCACCCTACTCCGTACTCCTCCGGCAGGAAGCGCCAGGCCCGTGCCCCGATGACGGTCGTCACGTGTCCTGGCCCGAGGATGCCATCCAGGTGGACCTCGCCCGCGTCCAGGATGGCCCGCATGGCCGGCGGCGTCAGTTTGTGGACGCTCAGGACGTAGAAATTGGGCACCCCCTCCGCCTCGGCCTGGAGGAGGGTGGCCGCGACGGCCGGGGCCGTGGTCTCAAACCCCACCCCCAGGAAGACGACCGGCCGCTCTGGGTGCCGTCGGGCCAGGTCCAGCGCGTCCAAGGGGGAGTAGACGATGCGCACGTCGGCCCCCTGGGCCTTGGCCTCCTGGAGGCTCCCGTGGCTTCCCGGCACGCGCACCATGTCGCCAAAGGTGGCCAGGATCACCCCGGGCACGTGGGCCAGGGCGATGGCCCGGTCCAGGTCCGCTGCGGAGGTCACGCAGACCGGGCAACCCGGCCCCGAGCGCAGACGCACCGTGGGCGGGAGCATCTGCCGCAGCCCGAAGCGGAGGATGGCGTGGGTGTGGCCGCCGCAGAACTCCATGAACTGGACTGGCCGCGTGCTGCGGCGGGCGATGCGGTCCAGGAGGCGCTGGGCCGCCGCCGGGTCGCGGAACTCGTCCACGTACTTCACCGCTCGCCCTCTTCCCCGGCGTCCTCCAGGGCCGCGATCTCGGCGAAGAGGCGCAGCGACTCCTGGGCCTCTTCCTCGTTCAGGACGCTGATGGCGAAGCCGGTGTGGACGATGACGTAGTCGCCCACCTGGGCCTCCGGGGTCAGGGCCAGGCTGACGGTGCGGCGCACGCCGCCCATCTCCACCTCGGCCATGAGCCCCTCAATGGCCTTGATCTGTGCAGGGATAGCCAGGCACATGTGCTCTTCTCCTCGGGATCGGGCAGGGGGTCACGGGGACGCGCCGCCGGCCCACCCGGCGATGGCGGCCTGCCCCAGGCTCACGCCCCCGTCGTTGGCCGGGACCTGTCGGTGCAGGAGGACCCGGAAGCCCGCTTTCTCCAGGGCCGGCACCGTGAGCTGCAAGAGGAGGCGGTTCTGGTAGCAGCCGCCGCTCAGGGCCACGGTGCGCAGGCCCGTCTCCCGGGCGACCCACTGGCAGGCTGCGAGGGTCATTTCGGCCACCGTGCGGTGGAAGCGCCAGGCCACCTCCGCCGCGGGCCGCCCCGCCGCGGCTTCCGCCCGGAGGGCCGCCCAGAGGTCCCCCAGGCGCACCACGGCAACCCCATCTACCTCATCCATGTGGAAGGGATAGGGTGGAAGGTTTCCCGCCCCTCCAAAGCCGTGTGCCAGCATCTCCAGTTCCACGGCGGCCTGGGCCTCGTAGGTGATGCGGGTGCAGACCCCCAGGAGAGCCGACACGGCGTCAAACAACCTGCCCATGGACGACGTGAGGGGGCAGTGGACGCGCCGCTCCAGTTGGGCTCGGAGGAGGTCCCGCAGGGCTGGGGGGACATCCCCGGGCACGGCCTCTTCGGGGAACTCGCCCAGGAGGGCGTGGGTGTAGGCCACGGCGATGCGCCAGGGCTCCCGCGTGGCCGCGTCGCCGCCCGGCAGGGGCAGGTACTCCAGGTGGGCGGCCCGCCGGAAGCCGCGGTAGTCCGCCACCAGCCACTCGCCACCCCAGATGCGCCCATCCAGGCCGTAGCCCGTCCCGTCCAGGGCCACGCCGATGGTTGGGCCAGCCTCCGGGGGCCAGGCGTTGTCCGCCAGGCACGCGGCGATGTGGGCATGGTGGTGCTGGACCGGCACGGCTTCCAGCCGTCCGTCGCCGGCCAGCCGCTCCTGGGCGTAGCGGGTGGCCAGGTAGTCCGGGTGCAGGTCGTAGGCCACCGCTTCCGGCCGGATGCGGAAGAGGTGCTCGTACAGGCGCACCGTCCGCTCAAAGTGCTCCAGCGTCTCCAGGTTCTCCAGGTCGCCGATGTGCTGGGAGACGAAGGCATACTCGTCCCGGGTCAGGCAGAAGGTGTTCTTGATCTCTGCGCCGCAGGCCAGGACCTGGCGCATGCGGAAGGGGACCTTGATCGGGTACGGCGCGTACCCCCGTGCCCGCCGCACCGGCTGCGGCGTGATGAGGAGGCGAGACTGCGAAGGGTTTGCTTTTCCCTTCTCTTCGTGTTCTCCGTGCCCCCCGAGGTCCACCCCTGGCACGAACCAGACGGAGTCGTCGTAGCGGGCGTAGATGTCCCGGTTGTGCAGGACGAAAGCGTCGGCCAGGTCCCCCAGGCGGCGCAGGGCCTCGTCGTTCTCGGCGGCGATGGGCTCCTCGCTCAGGTTGCCGCTGGTCATCACCAGGGGCCGGCCCACGTCCCGCAAGAGGAGGTGGTGGAAAGGCGTGTAAGGGAGCATCACCCCCAGGAAACGGTAGCCGGGGGCCACGTCCTTCAACACGTCCGACCCAGGCCGCCACGGGAGGAGCACAATGGGGCACTCCGGTGAGGCGAGAAGCGCTTCTTCCTCTGGCCCCACCCAGCAGTGCTCCCGGACCTGGTCCAGGGTGGCCATCATCACGGCGAAGGGCTTGTGGGGCCGCCGCTTGCGGGCCCGCAGCGTCTGGACGGCGGTGCGGTTCGTGGCGTCGCAGGCCAGGTGAAAGCCCCCCAGCCCCTTGAGCGCCAGGATGGCCCCGGCGCGCAGGAGGCTGGCGGCCTGCGAGACCACGTCCCCCTCGCCCCGGGAGGCCCAGACCTCCTCGGGCAGGTGCGGCCGACGGAGCAGTTCCAGCCGGGGCCCGCACACGGGGCAGGCGTTGGGCTGGGCGTGGAAGCGCCGATCCCGGGGGTCTTCGTACTCCCGCTGGCAGTCCGGGCACATGGGGAAAACCCGCATGGTGGTGTTGGGCCGGTCGTAAGGAATGTCCTGGATGATGGTGAAGCGGGGCCCGCAGTTGGTGCAGTTGATGAAGGGGTAGCGGTAGCGGCGGTCCGCGGGGTCCAGGAGTTCCCGCAGGCACTCCGGGCAGGTGGCGATGTCCGGCGAGATCAGTTGGTACTGGCCTTCCCGCCGCTGGGAGTGGCGGATGGCGAACCCTCCGTACCCCTTGGGCGGGGCATCCTCCACCACGAAGGACCCAATCCTCGCCCGCGGGGGTGCCTCGGCCCGCAGCGCGGCGAGGAAGGCCTCCAGCACGTCCGGCGGGGCCTCCGCCTCAATCTCCACGCCGCTGGAGTCGTTCAGCACCCAGCCGCAGACGCCCATCCGCTCGGCCAGGTTGAAGACGAAGGGGCGGAAGCCCACCCCCTGCACCACACCGGAGATATGAATCTTCTTCAAAACCTTTTGTCTTTCGGCCACGGGCCTATGATACCGGGAGTTCCCCCAGAGCACAAATGGACGCTCCACATGGGTCCACCGCCGTATGGGACCACCACAGAGGACACAGAGTACTACGCCACGGTGGTTCTTGGCGATATGTAATCCTGGGTAGGGGCGCACGGCCGTGCGCCCCTACTTATGAGACTGCAACTGTGACCTGCACGGCCGAAAACGGAATTTTTTATTGTGGTCCAGCACAGAGTTTTCCTCTCTGTGGATCTCTGTAGAGCCTCTGTGACCTCTGTGGTGAATCCCCCGCCTGGTGGGAGGGCTCAGTCAGCGCCGCCAGGTGGCGACGAGGCGTGCGGGCTGGAGGAGCAGGTCCAAGGCGTCGCGGACGTCCCGCACCAGGAGGTCCGCCGCCTGAAGGGCCTCCACCGCGAGCCCTTCTCCCCCCAGGACGGCCACGCCCAGGGCGGCCTGGCGCAGCATCTCGGCGTCGTTGGCCCCGTTGCCCACAGCCACCACCTGCTCGCTCCCCAGGCGGACCACCAGGTCGCGCTTCTGCTCGGGCTCGTGGCCCGGCTCCACCCGGGCCAGCCGCACCCCGAGCCTCGTTGCCAGTCCGGCCGCCCGGCCCCGGGTGTCTGCCGTGACCAGGTGGATGGTGAAGTGAGGGGCAAGGGCGGCCAGGCGCTCCTCCACCCCCGGCACCAGGTCCCCATCCAGGGTGAGGGTCCCGTTCAGATCCAGGACCAAGTGCTCCAGGCGCAGGGTGCCGCGCCCTGGCACCACCACCTGCCACATCAGGGTCCGCCTCCTTCTCAGAGCCTCGTCCCCCAAGAACGTCGCCCGCATGGTAGCCCAGTTCCGCTCCCGTGTCAATTGAGAGAAGCCACCTGCGCAAGGATAGACCTCACCCATCCCCCCAAGCCCCCTTCTCTCTGCAAGCGGTTCTGGTAGGGGCGATTCGTGAATCGCCCCTACCCAGGCGGGGGAAGGGCCAAACTGCAGGGTGATTTCCCCAACCCCCACGCGTGTGGTATACTTCGGTTGTGGAAAGGACTGCGGTGTGCGTGGAGGACCGTTGACCCCACCCAAAGTGCTCCTGACCGGACGCCCAGGCATCGGCAAGACCACCGCCATCATGCGCTTCCTGGAGAGCGTACCCTCCAGGCGGTGCAGGGGTTTTTACACGCAGGAATGGCGGGAAGGGGGCCAGCGCGTGGGCTTTTGGGCCATCACCTTAGCGGGGGAACGCGCCGTCCTGGCCCACGTGGACTTCTCCCGTCGCCACGCCGTGGGACGGTACGGGGTGGACGTGGCGGCCTTTGAGGCCCTGGTCCTCCCCGAACTGGAGGGCCGGGGAGGGGCGGTGGACCTCTTCGTTCTGGACGAGATCGGCAAGATGGAATGCCTCTCCCCCAGGTTCCAGGAAGCGGTGTGGCGGCTCCTGGAGGGCCCAGTGCCCCTCTTGGGGACCATCCCCCTGCAGGGGGGCGGGCCGTTCATTGAGCGAGTGCGGGCGCGGCCCGACGTGGCGCTGTGGCCGGTGACCCCCAGCAACCGGGACGCCCTGCCCCGCCAGTTGCTGGAGCAGTTCTCGGTGTGGTGGGCACAGGCTTCGGAGCACAGGGAGGGAGGGACACCATGAGGATCCTGCTGGATGTCATGGGGGGAGACCACGCTCCCCAGGTCACGGTGGAGGGCGCGGTGTGGGCGGCCCGCGATTTCGGCCTGGAGGTGGTCCTGGTGGGCCGAGAAGAGGAGATGCGGCGGGAACTGGCCAAGCACGAGACGGCCGGCCTCCCCCTGACCCTCGTCCACGCCAGCGAGGTGGTGGAGATGCACGAGCACCCGGCCATGGCCGTGCGGGCCAAGCGGGACTCGTCCATGGTCGTGGGGATGCGGATGCTCAGACAGGGCGAAGTGGACGCCTTTGTCTCCATGGGGAACACGGGCGGCGTTTTGGCGGCGGCGCTCCTGCACCTGGGGCGCATCCCCGGCGTGATGCGCCCAGCCCTCTCCACCGTGTACCCCACCATCAAGGGGTTCTGCTTCATGCTGGACGTGGGGGCCAACACCGACTGCCGCCCCCAGTGGCTCCAGCAGTTCGCCCTCATGGGGAGCATCTACGCCGAGCGGGTCTTGGGCGTGGAGCGCCCCAAGGTGGGCCTGGTCTCCAATGGAGAAGAGGAGACCAAGGGTAGCCAGTTGGTCCAGGAGACGCACCAACTCCTCAAGGAGACGCCTGGCATCCACTTCATCGGCAACGTGGAGGGGAAGGACATCGCTCCAGGCATGGCCGACGTGGTGGTGACCGACGGCTTCACGGGCAACGTCATCATCAAACTCTCCGAGGGCCTGGCCTGGATGTTCAAGACCATGGTGCGGGAGGAACTGAAGCGCTCGCCGGTCGCCCTGCTGGGCGGCCTCCTGGCGAGGGGGGCCTTTGACGGCCTGGCCAACCGGCTGGACTACGCCAAGTACGGCGGCGCACCCCTCTTGGGCGTGGATGGCGTGGTCATCGTGGGGCACGGCCGGTCCAACGCCCTGGCGGTGCGCAACGCCATCCGCGTGGCCCAGCAGGCGGTGGAGAGCCGGGTGTTGGATATCATCAAGGAAGGGTTGGCCGCGGCGGGCCTCGGGCGCGGCGAAGGCGAAGGCCAAGAGGGGGAGGTAGAGACCTGACATGCGCGTTTACAACAACGAGCCATTCATCCGGCGGAGGGCCTTGATCGGCAAATGGGGCAGCCTGGGCGGTTTGGGCATCCTGTTCCTGGGGCTCCTCATCTCGTTCTACGAGCGGTACTTCTACATCTCGTTCGCCTGCCTCATCGTGGGGTTCCTGCTGAGCCAGATGGGGACCTACAATGCAGCCCGCTTCACGCGCTCGCCGAGCCAGCACGAGCGCCTGGAACGGGCCCTCAAGGGGCTGGACGACCGGTACGTCCTCTTCAACTACATGCTGCCAGCCGCCCACGTGCTGCTGGGGCCCCACGGCCTCACGGTCTTCCGGCTGAAGGACCAGCCAGGCGAGATTGAATGCCACGGCAACCGCTGGAAGCAGAAGAAGACCGCCCTGCGCGTCCTTTCCATCTTCGGGCCGGAGGGCCTGGGCAACCCCACTCAGGACGTGGAAGACGAGTTCCGCATGTTGGTCCGCTTCCTGGAGAAACGGGGCATCCCCCTGGATGGCGTGCCGGTGGAGAAAGTGGTCCTCTTCCTGAGCCCAGCCGTCAAACTGACCGTGGAGGAGCCGACGGTCACGGTCCTCACGGCCAAGCAACTGAAGCCGTACCTGCGGGAGCCAGCCCGGCGCAAGCAGTTCCGGGCCACGGAGCGGAAGGCGTTCCAGGCGCGCCTGGAGGCAGCCCTGGGCCTGGCCCCGGCGCCGCCCGCCGAGGAAGCCGCTGAGGAGGAGGGGGAGGCATAGCCCTCCTCCACCTTACAAGGGAGAAAGCCAGAAGGCCATGGCCGTTCAAGAAGCAGCGGAACGCATCTTCCGCAACGTAGAGAGGGCCATCGTCGGCAAGCACGACGTGGTGGAACTGGCCCTGGTGGCCCTCCTGGCCGAGGGACACCTGCTCATTGAGGACGTCCCAGGCATCGGCAAGACCACCCTGGCCAAAGCTATCGCCCGGTCGGTGGGGTGCTCCTTCAGCCGCATCCAGTTCACGCCGGACCTCCTCCCTTCCGACGTGACGGGGATCTCCTATTTCAACCAGAAGACGCAGGAATTTGAGTTCCGGCCAGGCCCCATCCTGAGCCAGGTGGTCCTGGCGGACGAGATCAACCGGGCCACGCCCCGCACGCAGTCCGCGCTCCTGGAGGCCATGCAGGAGCGCCAGATCACAGTGGACGGGCAGACGATCCGCCTGCCGCGGCCTTTCCTGGTCCTGGCCACGCAGAACCCCATTGAACTGGAGGGCACCTTCCCCCTCCCCGAGGCCCAAGTGGACCGCTTCCTCATGCGCATCCGCATCGGCTACCCCAGCGAGGCAGCGGAGAACGATCTCCTCCTGCGCTACGCCCAGGAGGACCCCCTGGAGGACCTCGCGCCGGTGGTCAGCGCCGACGAGGTGATCGCCCTGCAGCAGGAGGTGCGCGCCGTGCGGGTGGAGGAGTCAGTCCGAGAGTACATCGTGCGCCTGGTGCGGGCCACCCGGGAGCACCCGGCCGTGCACCTGGGCGTGAGCCCCCGGGGGACGCTGGCCCTCTACCGAACGGCTCAGGCCCTGGCCGCCCTCCGGGGCCGGCCCTACGTCATCCCAGACGACGTCAAGGCCCTCGCCCCCCATGTCCTCACCCACCGCATCCTCATCAACCCCCAGACCCGCCTCCGCGGCCGCACCCCCGAGGAGATCGTCCAGGAGATCGTGGGGCAGGTGCCCGTCCCTGTGGAGGCATGATCCGTGGCCCGGGTGGTGGACCCCACCAAGGAGACCCAGTTCAGCGAGGCGTGGATCATCCTGGCCCTCCTCTTGACCGGGGTCGGGTACGTCCTGGCCCAGCCGGGCCTCCTCCTCATCGCCGTCTTCCTCCTCACCGTGCTGCCGGTGGCCTGGCTGTGGAACCGGCTGGCCCTCTGGGGGGTGCGCTACCGCCGCATCCTGGGCGAGCGGCGCGCCTTCGTGGGTGAGACCATCTCCTTCACCATCCAGGTGGACAACCGCAAGCCCCTGCCCCTCAGTTGGCTCAAGGTGACGGACCAGATCCCCGTGGAACTGGAACTCCTGGGCGCGGCGGTGAGCCCCTCCCACAATCCGCTCTACAACGTCCTCCACCTGCTCTTCTCCCTGCGCTGGTTTGAGCGGGTGCAGCAGACCTATCGGCTCACCTGCCACCGCCGGGGCTTCTACCGCCTGGGGCCAGCCGTGCTCCGGTCCGGCGACCTCTTCGGCCTCTTCGGCAGCCGCTGGCGGGAGCCCGAAGGGGACCTCCTCATCGTCTACCCCCGCGTGCGGAGGCTGGAGGAGTGGGGCCTCCCGCCCAAGGAGTTCCTGGGGAACCTCCGCACGGACCTGCAGATCTTTGAGGACCCGGTGCGCACCATGGGCGTGCGGGACCACCACCCCCACGACGGGTTCCGCCGCATCCATTGGAAGGCCACGGCACGCCGCCAGGCCCTCCAGTCCAAGGTCTACGAGCCCTCTACCAGCCACAACGTCCTGATCGCCGTCAACGTGGCCACCTTCCCCCGGCACTGGCACGGGGTGGACGAGGACCTGCTGGAGGAGGTCATCAGCGTGGCCGCCTCCATCGCCCAGCACGCCGCCGAGCGGCGGCAGCCGGTGGGCCTCATCGCCAACGGCTCCTGGCCCCATGCCGACCAGCCCATCAAGGTCCTGCCGGGCCGCAGCCCGGCCCAACTGACCTCCATCCTGGAGGCCCTGGCGGCCGTCACCCCCTTCGCCACAGCCCCCATAGAGGACCTCCTGGCCCAGGAAAGCCCCCGCCTCCCGTGGAGCGCCACGTTGGTGGTGGTCACCGGCATCGTCACCCCCGAACTCGTCTCCACCTTGGCGCGCCTCAAGGAGAGCGGGCGGCGGGTGGTCCTGGTCTCCCTGGCGCAGAAGCCGCCGCCAGAGGAGGAACTCATCGGCATCCCCTGGTACCACCTGCCGCGGGGCCAGCCGTGGCTGGAGGTGGCCAGCGCGGAAGGCGTGGCGGCCGGCTCCCCTGCGCTGCAGGAGGTGGGGTGAGGTGTCCATCCGCGGGTGGACCAGGCCGCGCCTCCCCCTGGCCTGGGCCGGGCGCATCCGGTGGCGGGAGGAGGCCCTCTACCTCGCTTTCGTGGGCATGGAGACGGCGCTCCTCGTGCCCTGGTACCTGGCCCTGCAGGCCCAGGGCTTCCTGCTCCGGGAGGGAGAGGCTGCGGCACGGGCAGCGTCGGCCCAGGTCCCCGTCCTCACCGTGGCCAGCGAGGTGGGATTCGCGCTCCTAGTGCTGGTCTGGGTGGCGCGGGGGCTCTTCGCCCTGGACCTTCCCCTGGCCCGCCGACAGGGGATCCTGGCCGGCCTCATCGTCCTGACCTGGCTCCTGGCCCTGCGGTGGACGGCCGGCGCGGGCGAGCCCCTCTGGAGCCTCCGGTGGCTGGGCGAGGCCCTGTCCGAGATGGCCCACGCCGCGCCCCAGTTGCCGGCGAGCCTCCTGACCACGGGGATGGTGCTCGTGCTGTGGTGGCGGGCGGTGAGCCTGGCCCAGCGCCACGTGACGCTGGCCAACACCAGTTTCGCCTTCCGGGTGGGGGTGCTGGTCCTCATCGTCGGGGTGGGGGCCGTGTCCCTCTACAACCCCCTCGCTGCGCCCCCCTTGGTGGTGGCCTACTTCTTCTACAGCCTCCTGGCCATCAGCCTGGCCCGGGTGGAGGAACTGGCCAGCGAGGGCGGCGCGGTGGGGTCGGCCTTCTCTGGCCGCTGGTCGGCCATCCTGACCGTGGCCACGGCTGGCTTGGTGGCCCTGGGCGTCCTGGTGGGCCGGCTCTGGTCCCTGGAAGGCCTCCGCACCTTCCTCCACTGGCTTGACCCCCTCTGGCGCGTCCTGGGCGACGTGCTTTCCTTTCTGCTGACCTGGGTGGCGCGGCTCCTGGAGCCCCTCATGCTCTGGATGATAGAGGCGCTGCGCAAGGTGATGGGCGCAGCCCCCTCCGGGCCGCTCGTGACGCCGCTGGGGACCCCGGCCATCGTCCAGCCGCCTTCAGGACCGCCTTCTCCCCTGCGGGAACTCGCGGGCGAGGCCCTCCAGTACGGCTGCCTGGGAGGGCTCTTCCTCCTGGCGCTGGCCTTCATCCTGCTCATCCTGCCCGGGCGTCGCGCCTCCAGGCCCCAAGTGGAGGAGGCCAGGGAGTCCCTCTGGCCGGGCCGGTCGCTCCTGCAGGGGGTGGCGGAGGCCGCCAGACGGGGTGCCGAGCGCCTGCGGGAACTGGGGGACCTGGTGGGGCAATATGGAATGGGACGCACCCTGTTCGCCGCGCTGACGGTGCGCCGCCTGTACGCCCTCATGTGCCAGGAGGCGGCGCGCCGTGGGTTCGCCCGGGGGGCTGCAGAGACCCCCTACGAGTACCTGGCCGACCTGGCGCTGGCTTTCCCCGGGTGCGAGGAGGAAGCGCGGGCCATCACCGAGGCCTACGTCCAGGTGCACTATGGGGAAATCCCGGCTTCCCCGGAGCAGTGGGAGCAGGTCCAGGCCGACTGGCAGCGCATGCAGGCCGTTCCGCCGCCCGCGCCCTACCCCTCCGGAGCCAGCCGGTAGAGGCACCCGCCCCGCGCCGTCCCAGTCCAGGTCAGGCGCTCTGAGGGGACGTCCAAGAGGCGCACGAGCATCGCGCGGTGGAGGTCGCAGGTCCACGGGCTGGGCTCACCTTCCGCGGCGGTGGCGCACTCCGTCCGCAACGCCCACCCACCGGGGAGTTCCGCGTACCAGTGGAAACCTATCCCCAGGCTCTGGAGGTACCGGGCCGCCTGCTGGAAACGGGCTTCCACAGGCGCGCCTTTTCCCGACACGGCCTCCGCGGGGATCAGGCGTGCCGCAAGCCGCGCCACGAGGCTCTCCCAGGCCTCGGCCTGGAGGGACGCCCGCAGTTCCGCCAGGAGGAGGTCGCTCAGGGTGGAGGAGCCGTCGGGGAACTGGCCCTGAGCAACCGGCGTGAGGGCGTACAACTGGCGCGGCCTGCCCGGGCGCCCGCACCGCTCCACGTGGACGGGCACCACCAGGGCCTCGGCCAACAGGACGTGGAGGTGGTGCCGCACAGCCATGGGGGTGACGTCCAGCGCCTCCGCCAGGTCCACAACAGAAGCCGTCTCCCGTTCCCTCAGGACGGCGAGGATGCGTTGCCGCGTGGTCTGCATGATCGCGCTCCGAATCCCTCTCCCTAGTCCCTTTGCATCCGCCGGTGCGAAAGGCTCCTCCCCCGATTGCGCGGGGGCATTGTAACATGCCCCTTGGGCGGCGTCAACTGAAAGCCTTGGGACCCCACCGAGGGAGTTGACAGGCAGCCGGCCCTGGTGTATGATGCGGGCAACACGGGAGGGTGAGGCCGATGCAAAAGGAGCGAAGGCGGGGCTGCGTCTTCCTGGTCCTCCTCTGGCTGATGCAGGTCTTCTTCACCCTGGGGGCCGTGCTGGGGGTCCTGGCCCTCCTCGGCGTGCAGGAGGTGCCGCCCATGCCCCGCTGGGAACTCATCTTCTACACCGCCTACTTCGCCGTGGGCGCGATCTGCTCCTACGCTATCTATGCATGGAAGCGGTGGGGCGTCTACGGCCTGGCGGCAGCCAGCGCCATCGTCGTGACCGTCAACATCCTCCGCGGGACGGCCACGCCGGAGGGCGCGCTTCTGGGCCTGCTCTTCGCCGCGGCCCTGGCCTTCTTCCTCCGGGCCTCCTGGCGACGCTTTCGCTGAGGCCCGGTGCGCGTGTTCCCGCTAGGCCCCCAACAACTGCTCCAGCCGCGCTCGGTCAAAGCCGACGACTACCTCTCCGTCCACCACCGTGACGGGCGTGGTCATGACGCCCAGCGCCTCCAGTTCCACCAGGGCCTGCGGGTCCTGCACGATGTCCCGTTCCGTGAAAGAGACGCCTTTCTGTGAAAGAAACTCTTTCACGCGGGAGCAGAACATTCAGCCCGACTGCGTGTAAACTATGACTTCCTTCGGCGACATTGTCTCCCCCCTCTAGAACTGTAGAACCCGGGGGCGTGCCGGGCTAGTGCTGGACCACAATGAAAAATCCCATTTCCGGCCGTGCAGGTCACGGTTGCAGCCTCGTAGGGGCGCACGGCCGTGCGCCCCTACTCAGATTGCACATCGTCAAAAACCACCGTAGCGTAGTACCAGCCCAGCACGCCCCCGTCCTTCACAGGCCCAGTTCGCCGGCCACCCAGGCGATGCCCAACTCCTCCAGTACGGCCCGGGTGGGCGTCCCCTCCGGCGTCCAGTTGTTCATGGCGTAGTAGGTGCGGATCGCCGCCGCCAGTTCCCCGCGGTCCATGGCCCAGCCGTCGCTGGGGCCGCCCCGGAGCGGCTCAAAGAGGCGCTCCGGCGGGACGTCATGGCGGGCATCAATCCCCTCCCGGGCGTTGAAGGCCCGCAGAAGGTTCAGCCGCCGCTGCCCCAGTTTCACCAGTTCAAAGAGGCTGTAGTTCCACCCCGTGGCTGCCTGCACCAACTGCACCAGGTGCCCGGGCCCCATCAACTGCCAGGACGCTCCCCACACGAACTGGCAGACTGGCAACGAGTCTAACGCGCTGCGGAACCATTGGGTGTAGACAGCGAAGCGAATCTTTCCAGTTGTGAGGCTGTAGGGCGGCTGGGGGTCCAGGAGGCCCAGCGCTGCGAGGTAAGGAGCTATCCTCTTCTCGCAGGCCGGGTCGTGTTCATTGGACATGTGGTCCGCACCAAAGGGATTTACAATGTAGATGAGGCCTACCGCCCGTTTGACCTGCGGCATGTGGGCTGGCATCTCCTGGTTCTTCACCGTGATGAGGAAGCGCTCCGCCCCCTTGCCGATCCGCTGGGCGGCGCGGGCCGACCCCTCCGCCAGCAGGTCGCCCAGCCCCTCCCGCCGGGCGATCTGCTCCACCAGGGCCACCACCGCCTCGCCGTTGCCGAAGCGCA
>DAOTYM010000080.1:0-5065 GCA_034434775.1 Anaerolineae bacterium
TTCCGCCGTGCGCTCCCGCACCCGTTCCTCCAACTCCCGCGTGTAGCCCTGCACTTCGGCGAAGAGCCGCCCGTTCTCAATGGCCAGGCCGATGAGGTTGGCCACCGGGATAAGAAGGGCGATGTCCTCCTCGGTGTAGGCGTCGGCCCGGTACGACTGCACCTCCAGAAGGCCGGTCACCTGCCCCTGCACCACCATGGGGACATACGCGGCCGACCGGGCGATCCGCTCCTCGCTCCCCACGCCGAGGTACACGGCCTGCCCATCCGCCTGGGCTGCCGCCACCAGGTCCCGCACCACCTCTGGCTGCCCCGTGGCGATGGCTTTCGCCCGGCCGCGCGTGGGCTCCACATCCATCCTCAGGGGCGGCAGTTGGGAGACATCTAACCTGGCCATCCTCCAACATGTATTCGGCCTGCAAGGTGCGGCTCTCTGGGTCGTAGCGGGAGATGCCGAACACCGGGCAATCCACCGCTTCCCGCACGTGGTCGTAGGCCGTGCGGTAGATGCGGGGAAGGTCCAACGTCTGGGCCAAGGCGTACCCCAGGCGGCTCAGCACGTCCAGTTCCCGTTCCCGCTTCTGCAGGGCCTCTTCCGCCTTCTTGCGGGCGGTGATGTCCGTGGCGATGTGGATGACGCGCTGGAGATGGCCCTCTTCGTCCCACACGGGCGTGCAGGAGACCAGGTAGGTGCCGCCCAGGGCTTCCATCTCCATGGCCTCCGTCTCCAGCACGCCCGAGACCCGCATCCGCTCCAAGGGGCAGCCTGCGGGCGGCTCCGCCGTGCCGTGGAAGACGTGGTAGCAGAGCGCCCCCAAGAGCGCCTGTTCCGGCTGGCCCGTGGCCTGCGCCGCCGCCCGGTTGGCCGCCAGGATGCGGTGCTCGGGGTCCAGGATGAGGATGGGATGGCCGATGGCCTGGAAAATCTCTTCCCATTCGTGCCGTGCCCGGCGCAGCCCCTCTTCCACCTGCTCCCGGCGGGCGATCTCGGCCTGCAGGTGGCGGGTGCGCGCCCGCATCTGCCACCGGAAGTAGAGCGTCCCCCCTGCCAGCAGCACCACCGCCGCGCCCCCCAAGGCCAGGGCCCTGGGCACCCAGTCGGGCAGCCCCGCGCTCCTCGGCCCACCTAGCCAGCGGTCCAGGGAGCGGAAGTAGAGGGAGCCGGGGTCGGCCTTCAGGGCCGCCAGGTGGCGGTCCAGGGCCGCCAGGAGGTCGGCGCTCCGCCCTTTCGGCGCGGCGAAGCGCAGTTCCACGGGGCAGCAGAGGATGGGGGTGCGGTCCACGTCGTACTTTGCGCCGTGCTGATCGCCATAGAGGCGGGCCACGATGCCCGCGTCCGCCTGGCCGGCCTCCACCAGGTGGAGGACTTCTCCGTAGTCGGCGGCGGGCAGGACCTGGCAGGACACCCCGAAGCGGGCCAGGATGTCGGAAAGGCCCCGGGTGTAGATGTCGTCGGGGACAGCGGCCAGGCGGCGGCCGTCCAGGTCCAGCACCGATTCTATGCCCGCGCCGGGGTGGGCGTAGACCTGGCCCCAGTTGGCCAGCACGGTCTCGCGGGTGAAGTCAAAGCGCGCCTCCCGCGCCTCGGAATAGGCGATGGCGGTCATCAGGTCCAGGTCGCCCTGCTCCAGGCGCGCCAGGCAGTCGGGCCACTGGCACCAGACGTACTCCACCTGCCAGCCTTCCTGCTGGGCAACGTGCTCCAGGAGGTCTACATAGAAGCCTTGGGGCTTTCCCTGCGCGCTGGTGAAGACCAGGGGTTCGTTCTCGTAGATGCCGACGCGCACCGGGCGCTCGGCGAGGAGCACGGAGGGCCCCAACACAAGGGCCACCAGCAGGAGAAGGGCCAGGCTTCCCCACCTCTTCATGCCGAGGTCCTCCCTCGTCGTGCGGTCCAGGCCACGCTCGCAGATGCGCCTGGGGGCGAGGTCGGCGGCGGAAGCGCATCCCTGCCAGGTTCGCCCGGGCAACGCTGGGCTGGCCCTGAGGAGGCCCAGCCGTGCCCCGAGGGTCACCCGTTCACAGGTCGTCCCAGGTCCAGTCCCCCCATCCGATGAGGAATTTCTTCCATTCGGGGTATGCCCGATACCGAGGGTTGCCAAAGAGATAGCGCAGGGAGGCTCTGGGCTCGTAGGGAGTCCGCAGCAGGGTCATGCCCGCCTCCCGCAGCGTCTTGCCCCCCTTGCGGCGGTTGCACTGGGGGCAGGCGCTGACCAGGTTCTCCCAGGAATAGGTCCCTCCGCAGTGGCGCGGGACCACGTGGTCCACCGTCAGGTTGGTGGTCTGGCGGCCGCAGTACTGGCAGGTGTAGTTGTCCCGCCGGAAGATCTCCTTGCGGTTGAGTTTGACGCGAGGCCGGGGCCGATGGACGAGGTACCGCAAGCGCACCACGGAGGGGAGGGGCAAGGTGGTGGTGGGCGTGTGGATCACGCCGCGGCCGTTTTCCACGATCTCCGCCTTGCCGCTGATGATCATGACCATGGCCCGCTGCCAAGAGCAGACATCCAGCGGTTCGTAGTTCTGGTTGAGGACAAGCACTGCAGCGTCCAGCACAGCGATCACCCCTGGGGAGCGACCTCCTAACGCCCCCTTGGTATTCCAGTATAGCACGGCGGTACGCGAAGCGCAAACGGGAGGTGCCCGGTTCTCAGGGCTGCCCCGCTGTCACCTCCTGACACCCCCCGCCTTACCCCACCTGGCGGGGCCGGTACTGGATGGCCTCCGCCAGGTGCACGGTCTCTATCCGGTCCGCGCCGGCCAGGTCGGCGATGGTGCGGGCCAGTTTGAGCACGCGGTGGTAAGCCCGGGCGCTCATGTGCAGTTGCTGCATGGCGGCACGCAGGAGGGCCTTCCCCTCTCCATCCAGGGGGCAGAACTCCCGGATCTCGGCCGGGCCCATGTCGGCATTGCAGGAAAGGCCCGTGCCGGCGAAGCGTTCCCGCTGCCGCCGCCGGGCCGCCTCCACCCGCGCCCGGATGGCCGCACTGGGCTCCCCCAGGCGGTCGTCGGAGAGTTTCTCGTACTCCACCCGGGGCACGTCCACATGGATGTCTATGCGGTCCAGCAGCGGCCCCGAGATGCGCTTCTGGTAGCGGCTGACCATGGTCATGCTGCAGGTGCACTCCCGCACCGGGTCGCCGAAGTAGCCGCAGGGGCAGGGGTTCATGGCGGCGATGAGCATGAAGTCGGCCGGGAAGGTCAGGCTCATGGCGGCGCGGGCCACCACCACCTGCCGCGATTCCAGCGGCTGGCGGAGGACCTCCAGCACCTTCTGGCTGAACTCCGGCAGTTCGTCCAGGAAGAGGACGCCGCGGTGCGCCAGGGAGATCTCGCCCGGGCGGGGCCAATGGCCGCCCCCCACCAGCCCGGCGTAGGAGATGGTGTGGTGGGGGGCGCGGAAGGGCCGGTGGCGGATGAGGGGCTCGTCCGCCGGCAGGAGGCCGGCCACGCTGTAGATCTTGGTCACCTCCAGGGCCTCCTCCACCGTCATGGAGGGGAGGATGGAGGGCACGGCCCGCGCCAGGAGCGTCTTGCCGGCCCCAGGGGGGCCGGTCATTAAGACGTTGTGGTTCCCGGCCGCGGCCACCTCCAGGGCGCGCTTCACATGCTCCTGCCCTTTCACGTGGCAGAAGTCGTGGGGATAGGGGGCCGGCTCCTCCATGCTGGGGGCGCGGCCCGGCACGTAGGGCGCGAGGGGCTTCACCCCCTGCAGGTGCAGGGCCAGTTCCCCCAGGTGCGCCACCGGATAGACCTCTATCCCCTGGACCAGGGCCGCCTCCGGCGCGTCGGCGGCGGGCACGAAGACCCGCCGCACCCCTTCCTCCTTGAGGAAGGCGACCATGGGCAGGATGCCTGTGGTGTGGCGCAGGGCTCCATCCAGGGAGAGTTCCCCGACGAAGGCCGCGCCCTCCGTCCCGTCGGGCCAGGCCTGCTCCGAGGCGATGAGCACCCCCACGGCGATGGGCAGGTCGTAGGCGGGCCCCTCCTTGCGCAGGTCGGCCGGGGCCAGGTTCACCGTGATGCGGCTGGTGGGCCAGCGGAGGCCGCTGTTCTTCACCGCAGCGCGGACCCGCTCCTTGCTCTCGTTCACCGCTGCATCGGGCAGGCCCACGATGGTGAGGGAGGGGAGGCCGGGGGAGATATCCACTTCCACCTCAACGAGGGCCCCGTCCAGGCCGAGGGTGGCGCAACTGGCGATCTTGGCGAGCATGGGCAATTCCCTCCGTGGCAGGGGGAAGTATACCACCTCCTGCGCCCGGGGACAAGGAGGGGTTCCTCCTTGCCCCCGCCGCTGGAGGCGGCAGGGGCAAGGGGCCTTGGGGGATGGGGTGAGGTTCGTAGGGGCAATTCACGGATTGCCCCTACAGGCTCTCTCCGCCTGCGGAGGATGCCGCAAAAGGGGGCACTGCAAGTCCACCCTACATTTGACGAGTTCTCGCCCTCTGAGTATAATAGGGCCACGTTCCTCGGTAGCTCAACTGGCAGAGCGACCGGCTGTTAACCGGTTGGCTGGAGGTTCGAGTCCTCCCCGAGGAGTGCTGAAGGCCCGACCCTTTGGGGTCGGGCCTTTGTCTTTGGACCGAACGTCGGAAGGCAGGCTCACCTCGCGGGCCGCTCCAGCAGGTCTGGCCAGACGGGGAGGAACATGAACCACTGGTCGGGTGTCTCGCGGATCCACCCCTCCAGGATGGCCAGGACCCGTTCCGCCAGGTCCCGCACATCCTCCTGCCGTTTGCCCCTGCGGACCGGCTCCAGGGGAGGCTCCACCCGCAGCACGTACCCCTGCCCTTCCCAGTGCTGGACGCCAACCGCCATGAGCCAGGCACCGGTCATCAGGGCCAGGCGCACGTGCCCCGTGGGCAGGAGGGCCGGGCGCCCGAAGAAGCGCAGCGGCTCACGCCCGGGGCCGTAGGGGTAGTCCACCCCAGTGAAGACCAGGCCCCCTCCCTTCAGCCGCTGGACCGCCTGGCGGATGGCCGCCTCGGTGATGGGCGTCACCTCCACCCCGGCCTCCTGCCGCAGCCGGTTGAGGAGCTGGAAGCCCGGGGGCGGGTCCGCCACGCTCA
>DAOTYM010000081.1:0-5669 GCA_034434775.1 Anaerolineae bacterium
AGATGGCGTCGGCGCTGGTCCCCCCGGGCGAGGTCACCTGGTTGCGCAGTTCGGCCAGGTGCAGGCCCGACTGCATGGCGTAGAGGACCGACCCCAGCACCGTCTGCTCCACCAGTTTCAGGGCCACCCGGCGGGAAAAGCCCAGGTGCACCGCGGCGTCGGTCATGGCCTCCATCACGTGGAAGACGTAGGTGGGGCCAGTGCCGCTCACGGCCGTGGCCCTGTCCAGCATGACCTCGTCGTCCACGCGGACCGCCTCGCCCATGGCCAGGAGGAGCGATTCCACCCACTCCCGCTGCTGGGGGGTGACTTCTGGTGTTGCCATCCAGACGGTCATCCCCTGCCCGATCTGGGCCGGGGTGTTGGGCATGGTGCGGATGACGGCGCGGTGGCCCAGGCCTTCCTGGATGAAGCCGATGGGCGCGCCAGCCACGATGGAGACGACCACCGCGTCCGGCTTGATGTGGCCGCGCAGTTCCGGGAGGACCTTGGGCAGGACCTGCGGCTTCACGGAGAGGACCACGATATCGGCATCCTGCACCGCGGCCACGTTGTTCGTCTCGGGGGTGATCCCGTAGCGCTCCCGGAGTTCCGCGCCGCGCTCCGGGCGGGGGCCGCTGGCGACGATCTGCTCCGGCCTGGCCAGGCCCTTGCGCAGGATCGCCTTGATCATCGCCTCGGCCATGACGCCGCTGCCCACGAAGGCCAGGCGGCCGGTGAAGGGGTTCTTGGGTTGTCGTTCCGGTGTTTCTGTCACAGGTGGCTCTCCCTCTCTCCCGGCGTGCCAACAAGAAAAGGCCACGCCCTGCGCGCGGCCTTTGCACGCCTTCTCCTTTGCGCCCGCATTGTAGCCCACCCGGGCGGAAAAGTCAACTCGGCCAGCCTCAGGCCGGCCCCGCGCCCAGCCACTCCCGGAAGCGCTCCCGCACCTGGGCACGGGAGGCCGTCCCCGTGGTGCCGATCTGCTGGATGGTGATGGAGGCCACCAGGTTCCCCACCAGGGCTGCCTCCTCGGGCGTGGCCCCGCAGCAGAGGGAGCACAGCACCCCGGCAAGGACGCTATCCCCCGCGCCCACCGGGTCAATGGGGCCGGAGACCGGCACGGCAGGGATGCGGCGGCTCTCGCCCCGGTCACAGAGCAAAATGCCCCCCTCTCCCAGGGTGACGAAAACCGGCCTGCCCGCGCGCCGGTGGAGTTCCGCCGCGCTGGCCGCGATCTCTGCCGGCCCTGCTTCCCCCTCCCAGGACGGCCGCACCGCCCGCACGGCCTCGCTGCGGTTGGCCTGCAGGATGACATCCCGGAAGAGGCCGATGCGCTCCCGCGACTCCACGGCAAAGGTCACTCGGGGGTAGGCCCGGGCCAGGGCCGCGATCTCCTCCCGCACCCGGTCCGTCACCACTCCGCAGTTCCGCTCCTGCACCTGGTCCACCACGGCCACCCCGTGGACCCGCGGCACCAGGTCCCGCAGCGCCGCAAGGATGGCCTCCTCCACTTCCGGTGGGAGGGGGGCGCGGTTCTTGATGTCCAGCCGGTTCAGTTCGTGGACGGTTCCGTCTGGCTCCTGCATCAGGGGCTTGGTGTAGGTGGGCGTGAAGAGGCCCTCCTTCTGGATGAGGGGAGACGTGTCCACTCCCTGGCGGAGGAGGGCGCGCCGGAGTTCGTACCCCTCGCCGTCGTCCCCCAGGACGCCCAGGGCCACCACCCCCACGTCCAGGGCGCGCAGGTTGGAGACCACCGTCCCCGCCGCCCCGGGCTGGGGCCGCACCCGCACCACCTGGTAGGCCTCCAGCCCGGTCTCCAGGGAGACCTCGCTCAGGCGGCGGTCCAGGTGCAGGTACTTATCCAGGAAGAAATCCCCCACCACCAGGACCCGCAGGCGAGGGAACCCCTCCAGGAGCGCGTCCAAGCGCGCGGCAGCCATCGCGGACCAGGTCGGCAGCGAGGTGTGGCTCATCCCCCTATCCTCGCCAGGATGCGGTGGTACAGGTTGATCACCGTGGCCTGGTGGTCCCCCTGGAGGTAGAAACTCTCCCCACCCTCCTGGACGGTGCGCACCAGGACCGTCTTGAAGGGGCGGTAGTAGTAGCGGGGGTCCGTCTTGGGGGGCTCGCGGTGGGGGTCGGGCCCCAGGTCCAGGAGGTCAAAGACGGCCGTGGTGAAGCGCTCAATGCGCCGGCCTTCCTGGTGGGCCACGTTGCGGGCCATGCTCAGGGCCTTGAGGAAGACCTCCGGCCCCATCACCGCCGTGCCCACGTTCAGGAGGACGCCCCCTTCCAGGCCCCGCAGCACTTCTGCCAGGATGAGGAAATCTCGGTACGAGGCCGCTCCCAGGGTTGCGCCGTCGCAGTCCGGATGTTCGTGGATGATGTCGTACCCGATGCCCACGTGGACCGTCACTGGCACCCGGAGGCGGTACCCCGCGGCCAGGATGCTCACGTCGCGGTGGGGGAACCGCTCCTCCTCAATCATCCGGCCCACGGCCTCGCCGAACCCCAGGCCCTCCGGCACCCCAGCGCGCAGGGCCTCGTGGATGCGCCCCGTCTCCCGCCACAGGCCGAACTGCCCCTCGGCGATGTAGCGGGCCACGCTCTCGGTGGTCGCCCCGATGAGGGCCAGTTCAAAGTCGTGGATGGGGCCAGCGCCGTTCATCCCCACGTGGGTCACGAGGCCCCGCTCCATCAGGGCGATGACGAAGCGGGAGAGGCCCCGTTTGATGACGTGCGCCCCCATCATCCAGATGACCGGCGCGCCGGCCCGCCGCGCCTGGACCACCCGCTCCGCCACCCGGTCCAGGTTGGGGTCCGCAAAGGGGGGCACGGGGGCATCCAGCGGCAGGACGTCGGCCAAGGTCATGTCGTGGACCCGCTCGGCCAGCGGCTTCAGGTTCAGTTTGCTCCGGTCAAACTCGGGATACGGCACGGTCATTCCTCCCCGAAGAGGTAGGCCACCAGGCGGTCGTGCTCCCGGAAGTCGGGCACGATGAGGTCCGCGCCCGCGGCGATGAGGCGCTGCCGCTTCCAGAGGTTCACCCCCTCGCGGGTGGCCTCGTTGGAGGCCACCCCCACGGCGATCCCCCCGACCGCCTTGGCGTCCTCAATCTCCACGAAGCCGTCGCCGAAGGCGGCGAACTCGCGGCCGTGGAGGTCGTTCTCCCGGATGATGCGCTCAATGACCATCTTCTTGGAATAGCGCTTGTAGTCGTCCAGTGCGCCGTAGATGCGGGCGAAGTAGGGCGTCAGCCCCAGGACCGCCGCCTCGTGCAGGACGTAGGGTTCATCCGTGCCGGAGGCGAGGTAGCAGGTCACCCCGCGGGCCCGCAGGGCCTTCACCATCTCCAGCGCCCCGGGCACCATCATCTCCTCCGGCGGGACCTCCCCCCTCTCCAACGCCGCCACCCGCCCCTTGATCCGCTCCCAGAGCCGGTCGTGGTACATCCTCTTGTAGACCAGCGGGTCGGCAGGCTTGCCCCCTCGCTTCTCCACCTCCTCGCACAGGCGGAGCATCTGGTAGATGGTCTGCTTCCCCGTCAGGCGGTCCACGAAGTCCGTGACCACCCGGCGGAGTTCCTCCTCGTCCTCGTGCTGGGGAGTCTGGAGAAGGATTTCCACCATCATGGGGATCATCACCCCCTGCCACCCCTCCCGGATGAGGGAGATGGTGCCGTCAAAGTCAAAGAGCGCGTGGCGGATAGCGCCGCGCGGGATGTCGGGGTTGATGACCTCAATGTGGGTTCCCGGCAGGTACTGGCTCACGAGCGCAGTGTCCCCTCCCGCTGAGAATGGTCTATCCAAACCTCACCCCACCCCCGCCGCCTGCGGCAGCCCCCCCTCTCCATCGCTGATGGAGAGGGAGGGGGTTGGGGGAGGGGGTGAGGTGCCTCACCCCCGGACCTCACTCCTGCCCTCTGTGGGGATGGGTGAGGTCATCTCAAGGAGTGGAGGACCGCAGTGACAGGTGCGGCCCCGACGCCAGGAGTTGTTCGGCCAGGGCCACCGCGCCCCACAGGGGGGCGTCGTCGCCCAGGGCGGCTGGGACGATGTCCACCGTCATGCCCGGGAGGACGTGGGCTCGGGCCGCTTCCCGCACGGCGGCGAAGTAGCGCTCGCCCGCCTTGGATACCCCTCCGCCCACCACCACCCGCTGGGGGTTCATGAGGACGATGGCCGCGCCCACCCCCATCCCCAGGGCGCGGGCCGCCTCCTCCAGGACTTCCCAGGCCAGGGGGTCGCCAGCCTCGGCCGCCTGGCTCACCTCCCGGGCGGTCACCGCTTCCACGTCGCCCCGGACCGCCTCCCGCAAGAGGGCACCAGCCCGGGGGTCTGCACGCAACCGCTCCTTTGCCCGCCGGGCGATGGCCGGCCCGGCCGCCAGCGCCTCCACGCAGCCCCGCCGGCCGCAGGTGCAGAGAGGGCCCCCGGGCTGCACCGTCATGTGGCCGATCTCCCCGGCGAGGCTATCGGCCCCGTGGTACACCCGCCCGTCCACGACCCAGCCCCCGCCCACCCCCGTGCTCACGGTGACGTACAGGAGGCTCGCGCACCCCTGCCCGGCGCCGAAGCGCCCCTCCCCCAGCGCGCCAAGGTTGGCGTCGTTGTCCACGGCGGCTGGCACGCCCAACTCCCCCTGCAGCCAGGCCGCCAGGGGGAAGTCCTCCCACCCCGGGACGTGGTGCGAGAGGAACACGCGCCCCTGGGCCGCGTCCACGGGCCCCCCGAAACTGACCCCCACGGCGGCTGGGCACGCCTCGGCCTCGTCCAGAAGGCGGCGGGCCAGGGCGAGGATCCGCTCGCGGTCGCTTGCGGCGTCCGCCCCTGGGGGGGAGGGGACCTGGCCCCGGGCAACCCACCGGGGCTCCCCCATGCGGGCCAGGCCGGCAGTCAGTTTGGTCCCTCCGAAATCCAGGGCGAGGAGCGTCTTGCCGTTGGCCATGCTCACCCGCGCGCACACAGGGCCAGGAAGATGGCGTGGAGCACCACCAGGTGCGCGTCCTCAATCTGCTGCATGGACTCGGCGGGGACGATGATGCACAGGTCCACCAGGTTCCGCAGCGCGCCGCCATCCCGGCCGGTCAGCCCGATGCGGAAGAGGCCCCGGTCCCGGGCCACTTCCATCGCCCGCAGCACGTTGGGGGAGTTGCCGCTGCCGCTGATGCCGAAGGCCACGTCGCCGGGCTCCGCCAGGGCCTCCAGGGGCCCGGCGAAGACGGTCTCGTACCCGTAGTCGTTGGCATGGGCGGTGATGATGGGGATGCTATCGCAGAGGCTGATGGCCCTGAGGCCGGGCTTGCCCGGCCGGGCCGCGCTTTTGACCAGGTCCACGGCGATGTGGGAGGCGTTGGCGGCGCTCCCCCCATTGCCGAAGAGGAAGACCCGTCGCCCTTCGGCCCAGGCGCGGTCCAGCACGTCCACCGCCCGCGCGATCTCCTCCGCCGGGAGGTTCTGCAGGACCCCGCAGACCTGTGCCGCGTAGTGCCGAATCCCGTCTGTTGTCGTCTTGTCCATGGTCACCCCTTGAGGGAACCGGCCAGCAGGCCGCGCATGAAGTAGCGGCCCAGGAAGATGTAGACCAGGAGGGTGGGCAGGGCGGCGATGAGGGCGCCCGCCATCTGCACGTTCCACTCCACGATGTAACTGCCGGCCAGGTTGTTCAGGCCCACGGTGATGGGCTG